>JBOHWJ010000082.1:0-4342 GCA_050736495.1 Binataceae bacterium (SeqCode)
CCCCCTCCTCCGTGTGGGCGGCAATTCGGCCGGGCCGGAATGATTGTTGCGCGGTCGGACGGACGCCGCAATAACCCGGCGATACGCGACGGCGCGGGCGCTTGACTACGTGCGCGAATGCGCTTGCTTACTTGATTGCCGACGGCGTATTCGTCAGCGTCGAGATTCGATATGACGGTCGAATATGGTTCAGTTTTCGGTTCTTCTTCTGGCCCGGCCCGCGTGCCGCCGCCGGGTTCGCGTGGCGGGCCGCCGTCCGGGCGGCTTATGAGCGCGCGCTGTTCCGCCATTGTCGTACGAAGCCGGTCAAGTGTTCCGCACGACGCCGTATTCATTTCGATTCCGATTACACGGTAATGCGCGCGGCCGATAAGCCAGGGGACACAGGCAGCCGCACGCCGCATACGATTCGCGCCGGCGATGCCGACTACGAGAGCGCACACGCGCCGCATGAGCTGCGCCTGATGTGGCGCAACACGCGCATGGTGGTGCTGTGCGCCATCTCAGCCGCGCTCTATGCGGCGGTGCTGGTGCCATTCAAGGTGGTGCCGCTGATTCCGGGCGTGACCGAATTGCGCCCTGCCAATGCAATCCCGGTCGTATGCTCCTTTCTGTTCGGCCCGGCCGCGGCGTGGGGTTCGGCCATCGGTAACATGATCGGCGATTTTTTTGGCGGCGTCGGCCCCGGCGACGTCTTCGGCTTTTTCGCCAACCTGTTCTACGGCTATATCCCGTACAAGGTCTGGAGCATCATCGCCGACGGCCAGAGTCCGATCAGCCGGTCCCCGCGCACTATCGCGAAGTACGTCGGCGTCTGTCTCGCGGCAAGCGTGCTCTGCGCTGATTTGGTCGGATGGGGCGATAATCTGCTCGGCTTTCGCCCCTTTGCGATGCTCGGCAACGTCATCATCTTCAACAATATGCTGGCCGCGCTCGTCCTCTCGCCGATAATCCTGATTGGCGTCTATCCGCGCGTGCGTGCGGGCCGGCTGCTTTACACTGACGTGATGCCGGAGTTGAAGCCGCGTCCGCCGGCGATGCGCGCGGCCGGTCTGACGATGCTGGTGGTAGGCGAGGTGAGCGCGTGGATCGTCGGCAACCTGGTTTCGACCGGCTACTGGGTGCCGCGTTTCCTGCCGCATGCGTGGGTGCTGGCGCCCTATGACAAGTCGATCGCGATCCTCGTCAGCCCGCTAATCCTAATCGCGGTCGCCGGTACGGTGATGATGTGAAGGCACCGCTTCCCGCCAACCATCCTCTGCTCGCGGGCACTGCCGCGGCGGTGGCGGACGAGGCGCCGCGCGCCACCGCCGCGAATGTAATGACGGCGGCGCTCGAAGACGTGAGCTTCACCTATAGCGAAGGCCGGTGCTCCGCGCTCCGCGGCGTGCACTTGAATCTCAGGCCGGGCGAGATGGTCGGCATCATGGGCGCGTCGGGCGCGGGCAAATCGACCATCGCGAAATGCCTCAACCGCATCGTGCCGGCGTTCGAGGGTGGCGACTTTCGCGGCGTGGTGCGAATCGGCGGGCGCGCGGTCGGCGGCGACCGCGTATGCGATCTCGCGTCGATGGTGGGGATGGTCTTCCAGGATTTCGAGGCGCAATTGTTCTCGACCAACGTCGCGCATGAAGTGGCGTTCGCGATGGAGCAGGTCGGGATGCGGCGCGAGGAGATCGCGGCGCGAATCCCACCGGCGTTGGAAGCGGTCGGGCTTGCGGGTTTCGACGATCGCGATCCAACTTCGCTCTCGGGCGGCGAAAAACAGCGCCTCGCGATCGCCGCCGTGCTCGCGCTGCGGCCCGGTGTGATCGTGCTCGACGAGCCCACCACCGACCTCGACCCCGAGGGCAGAGCGGAGGTTTTCGCGCTGATTCGGAGGCTGCGCGAGCACGGCCTGAGCCTTATCGTGATCGAGCATGAGGCCGAGGAGTTGCGCCGCTGCGACCGTATCTTGATCGTGCGTGATGGGGCGCTTATCGCCGAGGGTACGCCTGCCGAAATCATGACGCGGCTATCTTTGCTTGAGGAATGCGGCGTGCATCCGCCCGGCCTCAACCGGGTGCTCGGCGCGCTCGGAATTGGCGCGCACGCGAATTCGGTCGACGAAGCGGAAGCGCTGATGCGCGGCGCCTTCCCGCAATTGCCGCGTGTGGCGCCGCCGGTTGATGATGCGGCTGCACTGTCGTCGTGCGTGCCTGCCACGCCACCCGCCGATGTTCCGCCGGTCGGCCTTCCGCTGGTCGACGTGCGCAATGTGAACTTCGCGTATCCGCGCGGACCGCGGGTGCTGGCCTCGGTAAATCTCAAGATCGCGGCCGGCGAGTTTCTCGCGATAATCGGCCAGAACGGATCAGGCAAAACCACGCTGGCGAAGCATCTGATGGGCCTGTTGAAGCCGGCCGACGGGCAGATTCTACTGGCGGGGCGCGACCGCACGAGCTTGCGTCCGGCCGAGACCGCGCAGGAAGTCGGCTACGTTTTTCAAAACCCCGACCATCAGATATTTGCCGCGACGGTCGAGGACGAGGTCGCCTTCGGCCCGCGTAATTTCGGCCTCCCGCGTTCGGAGATTGAGCGCCGCTGCGAAGAGGTGCTGCGCGCGGTGAATCTGACCGATGCGCGGCGGCGCGATCCGTTCCTGCTGGGCAAGGGCGAACGCCAGCGGCTCGCGGTCGCGAGCGTGCTCGCGCTGCGGCCGCGGCTGCTCATCCTCGACGAACCGACCACCGGCCTCGATTATCGCGAGCAGCGCCGCATGATGGCGCTGGTGAGCGAGCTCAACCGTGGCGGCATCGCGATCGTGATGATCACGCATACCCCGTGGTTGGTCGCCGAATATGCGCGGCGGGTAGTCCTAATGCGGCGCGGCCATATCCTGTTCGACGGCGGCGTGCGCGAGTTTTTGGCGCAGGAGAAATTGCTCGCGAGCTCGTCGTTTCGGCCGCCGGAGGTGACGGCGCTTGGCCGGCGCTTCGGTATCACGGCGCTCGGCCCCGACGATATGGTCGAATGGGTCAAACGAGTCGCGGGCCGTGTTTAAATGCCCATTTATCTTTACATCGATCGCGGCACCTTCGTTCACCGGCTACATCCGACGGTGAAAGTCTTCGCGCTCTTCATCATGTTCTGGTCGGTCTACTGGGTCGATCATCCGCTGGCGCTGCTGCCGCTGGGAATCCTGATGCTGTTGCTCGCGCAGGTGACCGGCTCATGGCCGAACTTCTATGCGTTGCGCTGGCTCTTCGTCCCGCTGATTTTTTTCACGACGCTGGTATGGATGGTATTCTATCGCGAGGGCACGCCGCTAATTGACACACGCATCATCCATCTGAGCCGCGCCTCGCTGGTATTCGGTTTTGGCCGCGGGCTCAAGCTGGCCGAGCTGCTGGCGACCTCGGTGCTGTTCCTGTCGACCACCAAGGTCGAAGAATTCACCGCCGGGCTGTTGCGGCTGGGCGTGCCGTATCGGGTCGGCTTCGCGATCACGCTCGCGTTTCGGTTGGTGCCGCTGTTTATCGATTCGGCGCTGACGGTGGTGCAGGCGCAAAGCCTGCGCGGTTACGAGTTCAACCGGGGCGGCCCCTTCGAGCGCGTCAAGCGTTACGTGCCGGTGGTGGTGCCGGTCTTCATGGGCGCATTGCGCAAGGCCAACAACATGGCGATGGCGCTGGAGGCGCGCGGCTTCGGTATGAACCCGCGGCCTACCAGCTATATTGATTACGAGGTGGGGTCGCGCGACATCGCCGCCCTCGCGACGCTGGTGCTGCTTGGCGTCGTCTACTTCACGATCTACGCCACGGGCTACGGCGCGATTTCGCCGAACTGAAGCCGCCGCCGCGCCTTATGTGCTGGAGCGCCGCCGCCGGTAAGTGCTAGCTTTTAGTTATCGGCGATAAACGCTTTCAAGGAAGGTCTAGGCGATGTTGTTCGTGATCATCGGTCATGATGGACCCAACGGCGCGGCGCTGCGTCCCAGGGTGCGGCCGGCGCATCTGGAAAACCTCAAGCCGCTGGTCGATCGCGGCAAGATTATTTTGGGCGGCCCTTTCACGGACGGCAGCGGCAGTCTTATCGTGATGGACGCGGAGAGCGAAGCCGAAGCACTCGCCTTCGCGCAAAACGACCCCTACACCACCCAAGGGGTGTTCGAGCGCGTCGAAGTCAAGCCATTTCGCAAAGTCGTTCCGTAGCGTTCGATATCCGAATCATTGCCTGGCGGAGAAACCTGATGGCCGGAGCGTTATCCAGTCTAAAAATCATCGAAGTTGGTGAGATGGTGGCCGCGCCTTACGCGGCCAAGCTGATGGCCGATATGGGCGCCGAGGTAATCAAGATCGAG
>JBOHWJ010000083.1:0-7074 GCA_050736495.1 Binataceae bacterium (SeqCode)
GGTAACGTTCTTCCGCTTGCGCTTCCATAGCAGGCACATGTCCTTCCATTGTTCAGGCCGATGCTTGCGCGTTATCGGCGCGGCCGGCGTCCTCGCCCTTGCCCATGGCAATCAAAGCGTCGGCGGCGGTCCGAATGCAGAATCTCGCAAACGACTCATCGTAGGCGCGGTTGGCCAGGTAACCAGCCACCAGCCGTGCAACCGTATCCTCGACCCTCGCCGATGGCACTCGGCGCAGCAGCGGCTTGCCGATGGCGGCGTCACGGCCCAGGCCACCGCGCAGAATAATGTCGAACGCCTCCAACGGCTCGCCGTTGGGACCGCGCCCGGTTGTGCCTTGCAGGCCGATATCGCCGGTCCAGTGCTGCGCGCACGCATGCGGACAGCCGTCGAGATTGAGCTTGAGCCCGGCCACGGCGTCGCCGAAATCGTTAACCAGCCGCTCGATCAAAGTTGCGAGCTTGGCCTTGGTCGGCGTCACCGCATAGTTGCAATGCGGGTCACCGATACATCCGATCGACGATGCGAAAAGTCCGTTGGCCGTGAGCGGAAAGCCGATTTCGCCCACACGCGCGATGGTCTCGTCGAGACGGTCCGCGGGAATTCCGGTCAAAATGAAGTTTTGGCGGCGCGTCAGGCGGATATCCCCGTCCACGCTCTCCGCCACTTCCGCCAGGCCGCGCATCTGGCAACCGCTCATGGTGCCGAGGTGAACCGGGAAGCCCGCATAATAGCGGCCCCGCTCCTTCTGCTCGTGAACGCCCATATGGTCGCTTTCGCTGTCGGGCAGCGGCAGCTCGGACAGGTCCTCGAGCGCGTAGCCGAGGCGGGCCTCGACCAGTTTGCGGAATTCCTCCACGCCATAATCGTCGATCATGAATTTGAGCCGCGCCTTGACGCGCGAGATGCGATACTCCGTAGTCGAACGCCATGCGTCGATAATCGCGCGCATCACCGCCATCGCGCGGTCGCGCGTGACGAATATGCCCAGATGGCGCGAGAGACGCGGCGTCGATGACAGCCCGCCGCCAACGCGCACGGCGAAGCCCTCGCGGCCATCGCGCATTGTGCCGATCATCGCGATACAGTTGATCTCGGGCGCATTGCACTGGTAGGGACACGCCGCGATTGTGATTTTGTGTTTGCGCGGCAGGTCTGAATACTCACGGTTGCCATAGAAAAAACCCGCCGCCTCGGCCACCAGCCCGGTCACATCGAACAACTCGGCGTGGTCGACGCCCGCCACCGGGCATCCGGTGATATTGCGCACCACGTCGCCGCATCCGCCCATTGTGGTGAGACCAGCGCGCTTTAAGCGCTCGAAGATTTCCGGGAAGCGGTCAAGCGTGATGTAATGAAGCTGGATATTTTGCCGGGTCGTCAGTTCGCCTTGGTCACGGCCAAATTGCCCGGAAATTTCGCCGATTGCCCGCAGCCCGGCCGGATTCAGGATTCCGCTCGGAATCTTGACCCGCATCATAAAGGTGCCGACTTTGGGCTTGTCGTGATACATCCCGAACCATTGCAGGCGGACGATGTCCTCCTCGGGCAGTTTCTCGTACGAAGTATCGACCAGCCGCTGCCACTGATGCTCCAGTTCGTCAGGGAAAAGCTCATGCTTGAGGCGCTCGACAGAATTGCGCTTCAGGACCAAATCCCACGATGGCGGTTCACGCTTGGGCACGATTGGAGCCTCGCTTCGGGTCTGACAGGAAAGAAAAGATAACTTAGAAGACTATATTAGTCAACTAATTAGATGAGTAAATGAGTCAGCTATTCCGGAAATCGCCGTGTCGTGCTATGAATCACATGTAAAGCCTATGAAATTCGGCGTCGGCGTTGACTACAGCCTGAAGGCGTTAATCATACTCGCGGAACGTTACCCGACCGCGCAGCCGCAGCGGGTCGAGGAGATTGCGGCGGCGCAAGCGATTCCCGAAAACTACCTGCGGCGCCTTCTTATCGAACTCAAACGCGGCGGTCTGGTCGCCAGCCAGAAGGGACCGAGTGGCGGTTACATGCTGGCGCGTCATCCGGCAAAAATCACCATGGCCGACGTCGTTCAGATAATCGAAGGCGATTACGTTCCGGTCGAATGTCTCGAGGAAGGTGCAACTTCACCGTGCGCGCGTGGCGACGCCTGCGCAATGCGCGACGTATGGCGCGAAGTGCGCGACAGCGTCAACGCCATCCTCGGGGCGACCACCCTGCAGGCGCTGACCGAGCGTCGCAAGACCGCGCTGCACTTTCAGATTTGATTCGGGCCGCGCTTTCGGCGCTTAGATCAGTCGTGACGGTCCGCCTATCCGCCGCGACGGTCAAAGATGGTAGCCTCGGCGAATGCTCACGGTTTCGGTCATAATCCCCATCTTCAACGGCGCCGCGACCGTGGCCGAGGCGATCGAAAGCGTGCTCGCGCAGAGCTATGTAACAGTCGAATTGATCGTGGTTAACGACGGTTCGACCGACGCTACCGCGGCTGTGCTGGCCCGTTATGCCGGGCGTATTCGCGTAATTGACCAGCTCAACGGCGGTATCGCGACCGCGCGCAATGCCGGCGTGCGAGCGTCTCACGGCGATTACCTGGCCTTTCTCGACTGCGACGATACCTGGATGCCCGATATGCTCACACGCGCGGTCGCCCTGCTCGACGTCGACAGGGCTTGTGCGATGGCCTATTGCAACCTCGCGGTTACCGACAGCACCGGGCGTCCGCTCGACACTACGGTGGTCGGCCCCGGGCTCGACCATGCACCGACACTGACGGAGATGCTCGCGCATCTGTGGCCGATAATGCCGAGCGCGGCCGTACTCCGGCGCACCGCGTATGACGCTTGCGGCGGTTTTTCCGAGGAGTTTCGCTCCTACGGCTATGAGGACGCATACTTCTGGATGCTGATGCGCGAGCAGGGGCTCTTTCATTACATCGCGGAGCCGCTCGGAACCTGGCGCTTCTCGCTCTTTCCGCGTCCGCTCAAAAAGGGCGGGCTTCATGTGCAAGCCGGCCGCGTGTTCGAGCGCCTGGTGCGTGAGCGCTACGGCGCCGACGCCAGTCCGCTGTTACGATCGCGGCTGCGCGCCTCACGCAGTATCCTCGGCTACATTGGTCTCACCGCGCTCAACGCCGGCGACGCGAGTGCGGCGCGCCGCGCCTTTCTGAATGCGCTCCTGGTGGATCCGCTGCGCTTCAAGAATTACCTTCGCCTGCTGCGAACGTTTCTGCCACTGGGATTGGCGCGCGCGTTGTCGGGGCGGACACGCGAGATTGCCGGCTGAAACTGCCGGCCTGGCGCCGCTTCACCCGCGCCGCCGTCATGGTGTGCGTGTTCCGCCATGCGGCGACCGCGGTGAGCCTCATCAAAGAAGAGCGCGCGCATGCGTAACCTGAGCCAGCTTAAGCTCAAGAGCGATTTCGATCTCGCGCCGCGCGTAGCGCCTGGTGTACACGCATGTGCTGCAACTCCACGGTCCAGCCGATGGCGAATGGCTTTTCGTTCATTACGGCCAACTGGTCGACGGCTCGGCCTTCGCGTTTCTCGAGACGCACTTCGGCGTGCGCGTCGACCGCGAATTCGCCGACGTCAAGTTGCACCGCCTAGAGGCTGCGGCAGTCCCGGCCGATGCGCTCGCGCTCTGATGCACTTGCGCTCGATCGGCGCCTGTGTGAGTTCGCCGGTTACGGCGCCGCCTGAACCGCGCCAAGTACAATCTCGGCTACGCGCCACCATCCGAAGCTGCGGCCGCCGCATGCTACTATAACCCGCGATGATGGTGCTGGCATCCGTCATAATCCCCGTCTATAACGGCAAGGCTACCGTCGTGCGGGCGGTCGAAAGCGCGCTCACGCAAGAGTTTGATGGCAGTTTCGAGGTAATCGTAGTCGATGACGGCTCGACCGATTCAACCGCGAAAGCGCTGGAGCGTTTCGGTGAACGAATCGCGCTTGTAAGGCAGAGTAATCGCGGCCTTGCCGCCGCGCGTAATGCCGGCGCCGTTGCCGCTCGTGGCATCTACTTGGCCTTTCTCGACGCCGATGACATCTGGCTGCCAGCCAAACTCGCGGAAACGGTCGCGGCGCTGGAGGACAATCGCCTCGCGGTGCTGGCCTATTCCGACGTTGTCCCGACCAACGGCGACGGCGTCGCATTAGCGCAACCGTTTGCCCCGCGCGAATTCAACTATGCGCCCTCGATGATCGACCTGCTGACGCAATGGTGGCCGATTTTGCCGAGCGCGGTGGTGATACGGCGCGCCACCTTTGAGGCCTGTGGCGGTTTCTGCACGGAATTTCGCCGCGCCTATGAAGATGTGGATATGTGGCTGCGGGCGCGCGAGCACGGCGACTTCGAATATATTGCCAAGCCGCTGCTTGAGTATCGCGTTACGCCGATCACTGAACGCATGCAAAAATACGAGGATGACTACCCGGTCTTCGCTCGCCGCGTGCGTCAGCGATACGGCAGCCGCGCGCGCGCGCTGCTCAAGTCGACCCGCCACGCCTACGTCAGCGCGCTTGGACATCGTGGGCTGGTCGCGATGCGCGGCGGTGATTTGGTGGTTGCCCGGCGGGCATTCGCGCGCGCGTTGCGTTACGAACCGCTCGACCTCAAGACCGCGCTCAGGCTGGCACGCAGCTATCTGCCGGGACCCATCGAACGCGCACTAACTGGCCGCACCCGCGCGCGCTGACCACGGATTTACAATGCCGAACATGGACAAACCGCGAATCTCGCTGATCTTCCCCGAACAGTACGCGGAGACTGCCGCGATGCTTGGCCGCGCCTTCGTCGACGATCCGCTGCTCGTCGCCATCGTCGGCAAAATTACCGATACGTCCCAACGGGCCACGCGGATAGGACATCTGTTCAAGGTCGTGCTCAGGTCCCATCGCCACGAAGGCCAGCCGGTCATCGGCGTGATGAAGGGCGAGCGCGTCGCCGCGGCGGCAATCGTCGAATATGTGACGCGTCCCGGCGCGACCGCTATAATCGTGATGGGCGGACTCACGCTCCTGCCCGAGCTGTTCAAAGCGGCCGGCTTCGCCGGCGTCGTCCGCGCCATCTCGACCCTCGACACGCTGTCGCGCAACCGTCCAACGGAACCGCATATCTATCTGAATATTCTCGGCGTCGAGCCGGAATTTCAGCGCCGCCATTTCGGTGTCGCGATTCTCGACTTTCTGCGCGAGCAGGCGAGCCTGCGCAACGACTTCAGCGGCGTCTATTTAGAGACCGCGACCGAATCCAACCTCGCCTACTACGGTCACATCGGTTATACGGTGCTAAGCGAGATCTATCCGCTCGGGGTGCGTATGTGGCGCATGCTGCAGCCGTGTGCGGCCGCGCCACCGAAGTGATCCAACCAGCGCCGATGCTCTCCAGACCGCTCGCGAAAACGGGACAGCCGCGACCGGCTCAGGCGCGGCCGTAGACCGGCACCACCGCCCCCGACGTCACCTGGTTCTGATCCGAGCACAAGTACGCGATGGTTCGCGCGATATCCTCGGGTTTAACCCAATTCTCATGCTTGGCCTTCGGCATCGCCTTGCGATTCGCCTCCGTGTCAATGGTGCTGGGCGCGATCGCGTTGACCAAGATATTGTCGCCCAGCACCTCTTCCGCCAACGAAGCGGTAAAGGTCTTGATGGTGCCCTTGGCGACCGCATAGGCGGCATAGTCGCCCGCCCCCAGCAGTCCGGTGCGCGAACTCACCGAAACGATGCGCCCGTATTTGTTCTTCCGCATCACGGGCACGGCCGCGCGGCAGCATATGAACGTCGGCTTCAGGTTCAAGTCAAACATCGCCTGCCATTCGGCGAGCGTGGTCTCCGCGATCGACTTGCCGCCCCAGAAACCACCAACGAGGTTGACCAGGATGTCGACGCGACCCCAGCTTGCCGCGACTTCCGCGACAAACTTCGCGACATCGGCTTCGCCGCCGAGGTCGAGCTTGCGCAGCATCACACGGTCAGCCGGAAAGCGGCTGCCCAGGCGTTCGTTGAGCAGCGGGACTTCGGCGTCGATGATATAGGGGATAGCGATCTTGCCGCCACTGGCCAGAAAATGATCGGCGACAGCGCGCCCCAACGCTCCAGTGCCTCCAGTAATTATGGCGACGCGATCTTTCAGCAGTTCCATGGGCTGCCTCCGCAATTTTTTTTCGTCTGCGTTCTTATCGCCTATAACGGAACAGGAAATCTAGACCGGCGCCGGTCCAGCGCGCCAGCGCTTGGTGGCGCAAGGCTCGCCACGCAAAAGCTAATGACTGGCCGATTCCTTCGCCGCCGATGACGGTGGTGTTGCCGGATGCACGGCGGCGGCAAGATAGGCCGTCAGTTCATCGATATGCGGCGCCAGCCATGGCATAGCACGCATCGTATGGGTATGGCGCCTAGGCTGGTAGCCGGGTGGATACGTGTCATGCAGCAGCCGCGCCTCGACCAGTTGACGAGAAGAACCCGCGATCGCGGGACCGATCCCGCCTGGTAAATTGGGGTTCTGGTTATGGCACGAGATGCAGCTCTGGCGATAGATGACACGGCCGCGCTGGGCCGGTGTCAGCGGTTTGGGCGACGAGCAGCCAACCCCGAAAACGAGCACAACTCCGCTCGTCAGCGTCACGAGCACGCGCAAAAACAACTTCACGCGGTCAGGCAACGGCGTCTGGGTTCGACGAAAACAACAGTTGGATCGACGCCGGCCGGGGCCGCTCGGTAAATTCCACGAGCGGCTCCGATGGCGCTGAACCTATTTCAGCTTGGAAGCGGCGAAGTCCCAGTTGACCAGGTTCCAGAACGCCTCGACGTATTTAGCGCGGGCGTTGCGGTAGTCGATGTAGTAGGCGTGCTCCCATACGTCACAGGTGAGCAGTGGCGTCTTGCTGTGCACGATCGGGTTATCCGCGTCATGGGTCGCCTCGACTCCGAGCGAACCGTCACCGTTTTGCACCAACCACGCCCATCCACTGCCGAAATGGGTGGTGGCGGCGTCACTGAATTTCTTCTTGAAGGCCTCGAAGTCACCAAAGGCCGTCTTGATCGCGTCGGCGAGCTTGCCCCCCGGCTGACCACCGCCC
>JBOHWJ010000084.1:0-4894 GCA_050736495.1 Binataceae bacterium (SeqCode)
CCGCAGGCGTATACCGACGCTCGCGCCACGGCCTCAACGCCTGCTCGCGAGCTGCGCACGTTCGGATGGCTCACGCTGCCGACGGCCCGCTTCAACCCCGGCCATCCGTATAGTTTCGGCTACACCAGCGATATGTCGCTGCTCCTGAACGCACACCCGCGCATCTCGCCCGCCTTTGGCGCGCTGTTCAACGAACTGATGTTCGCGCCAGGAGCGTTTGGCCGCAGCGAGCGTGAGATGGCGGCCGCGGTCGCCGCGGCGGCGCAGGACTGCCACTACTGAACCCAATGTCATGCAGAGTATCTGCGTGTTGAAGGCGGCAAGGCGGAAGTTATCGAGGCGATCAAGGCGCATCGATGGCGCGAACTACCGTCACTAGGGGCGCGCGAACGCGCCATCTGTCACGTTGCGGAAAAACTCAGCGCGACCCCGACACGGATGACGCCGGAGGACTGGGAGCCACTACGCGAGATCGGCCTCGACGACGCCGCATTGCTGGAACTCGCCCATATCGTCGGCATTTTCAATCATCTGACGCGGCTTGCCGATGGCTTCGGCCTGGCCGTGCCGGCAAGCGTCGAAGAGGCGGCGCGCATGCGCGTCGCCCTGCGCAAACCGCTGCCCTAGTATCGTGTCCAGCAAATAACTTTACTTTGCACGACAATTTTCCTGCGCACTGATGTGGATAGATTGGCCATACGGCAAGAAATTATTTGCGGGACACGATACGAGATACCCCCGGCGCTAATGAGCTGCGGAGGCTTTTCGAACTATCCCTGCGGGTCGGCCTCTGGCGCCGGCGTCAGCGCGATGGGCGGACCGCCGGGAGGACCGTTTCGCGCACCCTTGGGCGCGGGCCGCGGATTCGGCGTCACGCGCACGGGCAGAATGACCAGGCTCAACCCATGCAACTGAAGCCAGTTCTGCAATTCGATAGCGGTGTGATTATGCAGAAAGCGGTTCAGGAAGCCGTCGAGCTCGGCGCTGAAAATCAGCTTGCCCGCGAAAAACACCGCATGCGGAAACTCCTGCGCGACTTGCAGGCATAACTGGCGCAGTTCAAGTACGACGTCGGGACCGATCGCGGTGCGAAGTTCCGGATGAAAACCGAGGTCGGCGGCGAAGCGGCAATATTCGACCAGGTCATCGGCGACGCGCTGCTCGAGTTGCTTCACCTCTTCGGGACCTTTCAGCAGCGCCGAATCGACCTCACCGACGCTGACGAAGACCACGTTGTGAAACTGCCCGTTGAACAGCCGCGGAATCGCCGTCAGGGTCGCGAGGCCAAGGCCGTTGAAGCCGCTCACCAGCAGCACCGCGGTCGGCGCTTCCGGATCGCGCTCGGCCGGTTTGCGCTCCTCGGCGGCGAAAATCTCGGGCAAGACGTTGGCTTCGAGCTGCTCGACCGCACGCCCAACCGTCTGGTAGTGCTGGCGCACGATATAGCAAACCAGGATGAATCCGCCGGTGATCGCGATGGTGACCCAGCCGCCCTCGTCGAATTTCACCGTGACCGTGATGAGCAGAATGGCGGCGGTAAAGAAACATCCGATGCCGTTGATGGCAAGCTTGCGCAGCCATTTGCGCTCTTCGCGGCGTGACCGCCACCAATGCACGGTCATGCCGAGTTGCGAAAGTGTGAACGTGATGAAGACGTTGATCGCGTAAAGGACGACCAAAAGGTCAACGTGCGCGCCCGTTCCGATCAGGATGAAGATTGCCGCCAGACCCATCGTGATCACGCCGTCCTGCGTCACCAGCCGCCCGCTCAGGTTCGAAAAACGTCGCGGCAACCAGCGATCGGTCGCCATCGAGGCGAGCACGCGCGGCCCGTCGACAAACCCGGTCTGCGCCGCCACGAACAGCAGTGCGCCTTCGGTTATCAGGGTGAAAGTCACGACTGCGGTGCTAACGCTCAGGCCGCCGAAACTCCAGCCCTTCGTCATGTTCTCGAACAAGATGGCATTGAGCGTTTTGCCCGCGGCCGGCTCGACGTTGAAGAGCATGTACCCGAAAAGAATTCCCCCCGCCACGAAGGCCAGCGACAGCGCCATGTAAATCATTGTGCGCTTGCCGGTTACCGTGCGCGGCTCGCGCAGAATTGGCAGACCGTTGCTGACCGCTTCAATTCCCGTGTAAGTGCCGGCACCCATGCTGTAGGCACGGAAGAAAATCACCGATAGGGCGAAAATGCCCATTGCCGCGACGCCGCCGTGGACCTGGCGCGCGGCGTCATTAAGCACCGACGGCATCTCTGGCGCACGCACCACCAGTGCGTAGGTGATGAGCCACACGTGCATCACGAGGAAGGCGATGAAAATCGGCAGCAGCGACAGCACCGATTCCTTAACCCCCCGCAGGTTCATCGCAACCAGCAGAAACACGACCAGCAAACAGACCCCGAACTTGTAGGGCAGCCATTGTATGGGCAGAAAGCTGAAGATAGCGTCGGCGCCGCTGGCGATCGAGATCGAGATCGTCAACACATAATCGATCACCAACGCGCCGCCCGAAACCAGACCGGGATACGGACCGAGCAATTTGCTCGCGACCAGGTAGCCGCCGCCGCCGGTTGGGAAAAGATCGATGGTCTGCGAATAAGAGGCGGAAATTACGAAGACGGTCAGCGCCATCAGCATCGCCAGGAATACCGCTAAATACTGATGGGGTCCGAGCGCCAGGTAGGCTTCCTCCGGACCATAGCATGAAGAAGACAGGCCGTCCGATCCGAGTCCAACCCATGCCAGGAACGCGATCAACGAGAGGTTGTGAAAGATTTCCGGATCTCTCACATTGCGCGCCGGACCGATGATAATATCGGTTAAAGTGCGCTTTTCGCCTGTCGAACTGCTTGAACCCGATGAACTGTCACTATCGGCCGACATAAATACGTTGGGTAATCCTTTGTGAAGGACTGGAACCTGCTAGGAATATTGGCGGTGGGTTACAAGGGCTGAAGCTGCTGAAAGCGCAGCTTATAATGGGTAATGCGCACGTTCCAGACCCACCGTGTAACGCGCGGCGTCAATCAGATTCTGCATCAGCGCCAGCACCGTCATCGGTCCGGTGCCGCCCGGATTCGGCGTAACCCAGCCGGCGACCTGCTTTACCGCGTCGAAATCAACGTCGCCGGCAAATTTCCCCGGGCCGATTCGGCGAAAACCCACGTCCACCACGCATGCGCCGGGCTTTACCATATCAGCGGTTATGAGGAACGGACGATCGATCTCGGCGCCGGCGCATGACACCAGAAGGTCCGCTTCGCGGCAGACCGCGGCGAGGCCGCGGGTGTGGCGATGACACCAGGTCACGGTGGCGTTGCGCAATCTACCGCCGAGAATTACCGCCATTGGCTTGCCCGCGATATCGCTGCGGCCAATCACGACTGTGCGCGCTCCGCTGACCGGAACTTTGTAATAGTCGAGCAGCGTCAGCACGCCGCGCGGTGTGCATGGGATGAAGCGGCCCCAGTGACCGCGGTAAAAGCCGCTCACGTTGGCCGCGCCGACGGCGTCTATGTCCTTGCCGGGATCGAGAGCGTCGAAAAGGCGAAACGCATCGACTCCCTCGGGCACCGGAAGCTGCAACAGAATCCCGGTGATGCGCTTGTCGGAGTTGAAGCGTGCGATGGCGTCCAACAAATGCGCGGTGGTGCCCTCCCTAGCCGTCATCGTGACCATCTCGCTCACGAGGCCGAGTTCCTGGGCCATGCGCCGCTTGTTGCGCACATACTGGAGTGAAGCGGGATTATCTCCGACCAGGATCGCGGCAAGTGCCGGCGCATGTCCGCGCGCCGTAATTTCCTCCGCGTAGCGCCGCAGCATCGGTTTCAACTGTTCGCTCACCGCGCGGCCATCCATAATGATCGCTGCCATGATGATGTAGGGCGAGTACAGTATCCGCCGCCGCCGAGCAAGTGTCATCACTATCGCGCGTTTGCCCTTCGATGCATTGGTTAAGCTCTGGTAGAATCGAGACGGCGATGGAAACGGCCAAGCGCACGCCTCTTTTCTCTCTGCATCGCAAACTCGGCGCTCGCATGACGGAGTTCGGCGGCTATGCGATGCCGCTCAACTACGGCGATGGAATCATCGGGGAACATCTTGCGGTCCGATCGGCCGCGGGCCTGTTTGACTTGAGCCACATGGGGGAGTTCGAGTTGCGTGGATCACGCGCGCTCGCCGTGCTCGAACATGCGCTTACCAACTCCGCCGCGCGCCTCGTCGATGGCCAGGCGCAATACACCATCATGTGTGCGCATGACGGCGGCACTATCGACGATCTGATTGTTTATCGGCGCGCGGCCGAGGATTACATGCTCTGCGTCAATGCCGCCAATATCGCGCGCGACCGTGAATCGCTGCTCAGTCTGAATCGCGACGGCACGGAGTTTTACGACGCCAGCGACGAAACCGCGCTAATCGCGCTGCAGGGGCCGCGGGCCGAGGGGATACTGGCGCGGGTGACAAAACTCGCACTGCCGTCAATCTTGCGGTTTCGCTTTGCGGGTGGTGACGTCGCCGGCGCTGAATGTACGGTTGCACGCACCGGCTACACCGGCGAAGACGGCTTCGAACTCTTTCTGCAGGCGGACAAGGCCGAACGCGTCTTCACGGCGCTGCTCGACGCCGGCGCGGCCGACGGTGTGAAGCCGTGTGGACTCGGCGCGCGCGACACGCTGCGAATTGAAGCCGGACTCGCGCTTTACGGGCATGAACTCGACCGCGAAACCTCGCCGCTGATGGCGGGGCTCGACCCGTTCGTAAAATTTGGCCGTGGCTTTGTCGGCGAGGCGGCGCTTGCCGCACAGCGCCGGCATGGGCCCAGCCGGCGTCTTGCCGGTATCCGCACCGAGGACGGCAGGAGTATCGCGCGCCAGGGCTATACACTGTAT
>JBOHWJ010000085.1:0-9407 GCA_050736495.1 Binataceae bacterium (SeqCode)
AACCAGATGTGCGTGCGCGACTGGAACTCAGCGTCCCAATCCGTTCCGAACCAGAACTCGAGGATTTCATCCACACTCGGCAAGTCTTACTCCAACACGAATGCCTGGTTCATTGTATAACCGGGCCTGGCGCTGGCTTTGAGCTTTGAGTTGCCCGCCCCGGCCGTTCCCCCCTCAAGGGAATCACCGCCCGCCTTGAGATTACAGATGAAACCGCTTCCCTTCATAGCACACTGTAGACCCGTTGTGGTTTCGGGATATCCGCAGCGATAGTGATGGCGGCGACAACGCCATCGTCCTGCCTTGTCACAGGCCGTGCCCACCCATATCATGTGGAGCGCTTCAGATGGCTGCCGTGACGCCCATGCATGGCCCGGCCGGCAAACCCGGCGCCAGTGGTTCCCAGGTCCTCAACATCGTAAGGATTGCGGTTCTGATCGGGTTGGTGGGGGGATCGGTCTACCTCCTGCTGACTCATCGGGAATGGTTCGAGAACCCGCTGCTGATGAAGCAGGAAGTCCTGTCGTGGGGCGTATGGGGGCCGACTGCCTATATCTTGTTGTTTGCGGTCGGGCCTTCGTTCCTGGTGCCGGGCGCGGTGATGACGATCGCGGGCGGGCTTGCGTTCGGGGCGTTATGGGGCTCAGTCTACGCCATGATCGGCGCCGACCTGGGCGCCTTGCTTGCTTTCATGGCGGGCCGTTTCCTCGGTCGGTCCTTCGTTGAGCGCGTGATCGGCAGCCGTTTCAACGACATGATGGGGCGGTTGTCGCGCAACGGCTTTTTCATCATTCTCTATCTGCGCATCGTACCCGTGATACCGTACAATGCGCTAAACCTGCTTGCGGGCGCTTCGCCGATAACGTTTAGCGACTACGTGTGGGCGAGCGCGGTCGGCATGGTGCCGGGCACTATCCTGTTTGCCTTCCTCGGCGATGCCCTGTGGCATCCGACCTCGCCGCGTTTTTTTCTGGCGGTGAGCCTGATTCTGCTGTGTTTCATTGGCGGCGAACTCTACCGTCGCTGGAAGACCGTCCCGATCGACTAGCTGGCAGCATACCGTACTGCCCACGTCCGCCCGCGCCGCGAGGTTGCCACCGCGCCTGCCCGAACTGAAAGACGACACTTCAAGCATTCCGCGCCGACCGGTTAATCTCCCTTCGTCAAAGGGAAACCTTGCGCGGCCGCACCATTGGCGGTTTTTCCAATACCGCTCGCACAATCTTGGGAGCGAGGAGAATAACAGGGAGCGCGGGCTGTGAGAGAGAAACCTCTCATAGCCCGCCGCAAATTGGGTCAGGTACCGGATTGCCAGCTACTCAGGTAATGCTTCTGCTCGGCGGACAGCGAATCGATGTGGATACCCATCGCCGCCAATTTAAGCGTGGCGACTTCGTTCTCGATAGTCTCGGGCACATTGTGCACCTTGGCCGGAAGTTGCTGTTTGGTCGTCGCCACCCAGCGCGCCGCGAGCGCCTGCGTCGCGAAGCTCATATCCATTACCTGCGCGGGATGGCCTCCGGCGCAAGCCAGATTCACCAGCCGTCCCTGGCCGAGCAGGAACAGCCGGCGGCCATCGGGCAGATGAAAGACTTCGACTTCGCGATCCGCCTTCTTGTCGACCTTGCGCGCCATCTTGTGTAGCGCCGCGAGGTCGATCTCGACGTCGAAATGGCCCGAGTTCGACAGTATCGCGCCATCCTTCATCAGCTTGAAATGACTTTCGTTGATGATCTGCTTGTCGCCGGTGACGGTGACGAAGATGTCGCCGATGCGCGCGGCTTCACTCATCTTCGCGACGCGGAAGCCGTCGAGCGCGGCTTCCAAGGCGCGGATGGGGTTGACCTCGGTCACGATCACGTTGGCGCCGAAACCCCGCGCGCGCGACGCCACGCCGCGTCCGCACCATCCATAACCGCAGACCACGACCACTGATCCGGCCATCAGCACCCCGGTTGCGCGGATGATGGCCTCAACCGTCGACTGGCCGGTGCCGAAGCGGTTGTCGAACAGAAACTTGGTTTGGGCGTCGTTGACCGCGACCACCGGGATACGCAACGCGCCGTCCTGCTCCATCGCGCGCAGGCGGATGACGCCGGTGGTGGTCTCCTCCATGCTCGCGCGGACCTCGGCGGTCTGATCGGCGAATTCGGTGTGGAGCAGGCTTACCAGGTCGGCGCCGTCATCCATTGTGATAGTGGGATGACTTTCCAGCACGGCGCGCAGATGGCTGTAATAGACGTTGTGGCCTTCCCCGCGGATGGCGTAAGTGGGGATGCCGTATTCGCTTACCAGCGCGGCGGTTACGTCATCCTGGGTCGAAAGCGGATTGCTTGCACAGGCGAACACCTCGGCGCCGCCGGCCTTGAGCGTACGCAGCAGGTTGGCGGTTTCGGTCGTGAGATGAAGACATGCGCCGAGCCGATGGCCCTTGAGCGGCTTTTCCTTGGCGAAGCGTTCGCGCACCCGCCTGAGGACGGGCATCTGCTCTTCAGCCCATTCGATCCGTGCGCGCCCCGCCTCGGCCAGGCTGAGGTCGGCCACGTCGCAGTTGGAGGAGGCGCCATTGCGGCGCAATGCCGGCAGCGCCTTACGCTTGCTCGCTATTGATGCCACTTTATTCTCTCGGCTCCGGGTAAAGGGCTATCCGACCGGCGCGAGTTTCGAGCCGCGTTGGTCCGATAGCGGTTATTCAGGTTTTTCTCAGCGGCCGCCGGTGAGACCAAATGCACTCTGCAGCGCTTCCGCCATGTCGACCCGCTCCCACGGGAAAAGGCCGTTACGCGGTTCCCGGCCAAAGTGGCCGTAGGCTGCGGTGGCCTGGTAGATCGGCCGTTTCAGGTTGAAGGTCTTGATAATCGCGGCGGGGCGGAAATCGAATAACTCACGCAGCGTGGCCGAAAGTTTATGATCCGGCACCACGCCGGTGTCGAAGGTGTCGACCAGAATTGAGACCGGCTCGGCGACGCCGATAGCATAGGCGACCTGGATTTCGCACTTGGTGGCGAGTCCGGCCGCGACCACGTTCTTGGCCACGTGCCGCGCCATGTAGCAGGCCGAACGGTCGACCTTGCTCGGATCCTTGCCCGAGAAAGCGCCGCCGCCGTGGCGTCCATAGCCGCCGTAAGTGTCGACGATAATCTTGCGGCCGGTGACTCCGCAGTCACCATGCGGCCCGCCGACCACGAAGCTGCCGGTCGGATTGACGTGAAACACGGTCGATTTGTCGAGGTATTGCGCGGGCACGGTTTTCTTGATCAGCTCCTCGATAATCGCCTCGCGAATCGTGGTGTAACCGACTGCGGGACTGTGCTGAGTCGAGACCACAACCGTGGTGATGCCGGCGGGGCGGCCGTTGACGTACCGCACCGTGACCTGACTTTTGCCGTCGGGCCGCAGGAAGTCGAGCTTTTTCTCTTTGCGCAGCTTCGACAGGTTCTCCATCAGCCGATGCGAGATTGAAATCGGCAGCGGCATTAGTTCGGGCGTCTCGTCGCAGGCAAATCCGAACATCAAACCCTGGTCACCGGCGCCTTGCTCCTTGAACAGTCCTTGTCCCTCGGTCACCCCCTGCGAGATGTCGAGCGATTGCGGCTCGATGGCGGTCAGCACCGCGCACATGTTACCGTTGAAGCCGACCTCGTCGTTGTCGTAGCCGATACCGCAGGCGACGCCGCGCGCGACCTTGATAAAGTCGGGCTTGGCGCGCGACGTGATCTCGCCCGCCATCACGATCAGCCCAGTCTTGACCAGCGATTCGAGCGCGACGCGTGAGTCCGGGTCTTCGGCGATAAGAGTATCGAGTACCGCATCCGAGATCTGATCGCACATCTTATCGGGATGGCCCTCGGAAACTGATTCTGAGGTAAAAAGGAAATCCTTAATCGGCATTAATCGCGGCTCCTTGGAAGTGCGGGGCGGCCGAGACGCGGCCGCGACGATTTTCAGGCGGGCGGCTCACGGTGCCTTGGAAGCACGGACTTTGAAGGTTCAAGATCGGACCGATACGCAGGTGAGACATTGGATGAACCAACACCCGCGCTAAAATTCCGGTTGCCTTGATATAACTAACCATAATAGCCGGGTCAAGGAAGACCGTCCGCTCGGTCAGGCGCGTTTTGCTTTTCGGCCGGCGTTAGCGCGGCAGCAACGCCAGCGGATTTTTCGCCGCTGTCGAGCCGGCTCGGTAGCGAAGCCTCAATCCTCGCCGAAGCGGTCATCAAAAAGCCGTTTTATCGCTTTCAGGGCCTCGTCGGCGTCGCTCCCCTCGGCTCGCAGCTTGAGCTTCGTTCCCTGGCCCGCACCGAGCATGATCAGGTTCGTGACACTTTTGGCGCTGATCTCCTCGCCACCGTTCGAGACGGTAATGTTCGAGCTGAAGCTCTTCACAGTCTGCGCCAAAGTCGAGGACGCACGCAGATGAAGTCCCAGCCGGTTTCGGACCTCCAGGGTCGCCTCCGCCACCTTCACGAATCACACGATAAATGGAACCTGCCGCCAGGTAAACGACCGGTGGCGACAGAGTCTCCCTCGGCTGGTTGTAAATTGTGCGACTGTTGAATCATATGTTTTTGGCAAGCGCGGCGTTGGTCCTGTCGCGCGTGTGGCATGCGAAGCGGCCGGCTTCGTTGAATGGGCACGAAATAGCGAAGTACCGATCGCCCGGCGAACCGCTGCTACGAGCCAGCCTTGGAGGAGCGTCCGTTGGCATTCTGGAGCTCCTCGCCGAGGATATAGTTGGTAAATAATTCGCGCAGGCGCGGCTCGATCGCGCCGTCGCGTGTGGTCTTCTCACGCTCGCGCCATTTGCCAAGCGGAATCACGGCCTTGGCCATGTTGCGATGGCCGCCGGCGCTGCCGATGTCGCCAAACAACCGCTTTACCGCGTCGCCCGCATTGTTGTGGCCAAATCCATGGTTGCGCACGGCGATAACCAGGTCGCGTCCGAGCTTGCCCGCGACCGCGACCCATTCCACGCCCTCGAACTGCAGGCAGAAATCCGCCATCTGCACAATCAAATCGTCGCGCTCGACCGCGCCGAGATGCAGGACGATAAGGCCATTCTTGACGTCGAGCCGGCTCATCGCGCGCGACAGGATACGCGCGAAGCTGACCGGTAGTTCGGCGCGGTCGATCTGCCGCAACACGTTGTAGTTGGCTAGCGGATAGAGATGGAGGAAGGCCTGTACGTCGTTCTCGGTGACGCGCCGCGAAAGCGCGAAAGTGTCACTCCGGATACCGTAGAGCAACGCGGTCGCCAGGCGCTCGCTGATGCGCTCCTCGGCCGTCATCAGGTACTCGGTCATGATGGTCGCGGTCGCGCCGTAATCGACGCGGATGTCCTCGAACGGCGCGATACCGGTCTGATAGCCCGGATGGTGGTCGATCACTATGTCGGCGCGCGGCAAGCGCCCTTCGAAATAGGCCGGCTCGACATCGACCATTGCGATTTTGTCGTAGTTCCGCAACTCGACGGTGCTGGCCGGCGCGACTTCGATCTCGAGCAAATGGGTCATGGTACGATTTTCGGGACGGGTAACCGGTTTGAAGCTGAAGATAGGCGTGGTCAGCTTGTTGCGGCCGAGTAAGGCGCGCAGCGCGATTGCGCTCGACATCGCGTCGGGATCGGGGTCATCCTGTAAGACTATGGCAACGCGGTCGCCGTCGCTCACGAGCGAGCGTAATTCCTTGATTTTTTGCCTGGTGAGCGATTGATCCATTGAATTGGGCGCGGGCACGACGTGACCCCGGTTCAATCGAGGTCCCGCCGCAACCGGCGGATAACGTCACTATTGAAGGGCTTGGAGTGAACCTTAATCTGCGCGCAGACGGCGTGCCGCGACCCGGGAATCCCTACCTTTCGCATTTAACACAGCGCCAGCCTTCGGATCAATGCTATAGATGTGGCTGAGGTTCCTCGGAATTTGACAGGTTTGAGACTCGCGAGCACAGGGCAGAAGGCCACCGCAAGCACTCATTTGCAATACGAACACATTCCCCATGAACGATATCAAATGCGAAATATGCCGCCGCCCGTCTCGCGATTGGTTGATCAAATTGACCGTCGAGGATCCGGGGGGATTTTTCATGGCCGCCTTTATCTGCTCGAATTGCGGCGTTAAGCTCAGGCTTGCCTCCGAGAAGATGCGCGACCTCCAAATCGACCCGTGGGTGCATGAGGCCGTCGCAAGCGTACTCAAGGGCAGAGAGTAAGAAAGGGAAAGGAATGGCATCCGCGCCCAGGACTCATGCCGAACTCGATCTGTGGCCGTATGAGGAGGCACGCAAGCTCTCCGAGCGCGTCGCGCGCGACGAACCGGCGCGGCCAGTCGTTTTCCAAAGCGGCTTTGGCCCCTCAGGTCTGCCCCATCTCGGCACCATGGGCGAGGTACTGCGTCCGTATTACGTCCGCCATGCATTCCAGGCTCTGTTCGGTGGACGCGCGACCCGCTTTATCGTTTTCATCGACGATATGGATGGCTTGCGCAAGGTGCCCGAGAGTATCCCTAATCGCGAAGCGGCCGCGCCTTACCTGGGTCAACCAGTGTCGCGGATTCCCGATCCGTTCGGCGCATGCCATGACAGCTTCGCCGCGCACATGATCGGCCTTTTGGACAGGTTCCTCGAGCCGGTCGAGATTGCGCGCGACGACGAGTACGAACTGATACGGTCGAGCGAGATGTACAATAGCGGCCGCTTCGACGGCGCGCTTCGGCTGGTACTGGCGAAGCACCGGGAGATCATCGCGGTGATCCTGCCGACGCTGCGCGAGGAGAACCGCGCCGGATGGTCGCCGATAATGCCGTTGTGCCCGCGATGCGGCCAGATCAATTCGACGTTGGTGACCGCCTATAACCCCGAACGTGCGACCGTCGAATTTTCATGCGAGCGGAGTTTCGGCGGGGCTCACGGATGCGGCTTGCGCACCGAGCAAAGTGTCCTGGGCGGGCTTGCGAAAGTGCAATGGAAGGTCGATTGGGCGCTGCGCTGGTACGTGCTCGCGGTCGACTATGAGCTTTACGGCAAGGACCTGATCGATTCGGCGCGGCTCTCGGGCCAAATCGTGCGAATACTTGGCGGGCGGCCGCCACTCGGCTTTGCGTTCGAGATGTACCTCGACGAGGACGGCCACAAGGTCTCGAAGTCGGTCGGCCGCGGTGTCGGCGTCGAGCAATGGCGCCGCTATGCGCCGATCGAGGTGCTCAAGTATTTTCTCATGCTGAATCCGCGCCGCGCGCGCAAACTATTCCTCGAGGCGATTCCGCAATACGTCGACGAATATCTCGACGCGCTGCGCCAATGGGCCGCCGCGGACGAAATGGCTCGGCGCAATTCGCCGCTCGAATTCGTTTTGCAAAGCGGGAGTTCGCACCGCTTCAATTCGTCGCTGAGTTTCAGCCTGATAATGAATCTCGTCCCCGCCATTGGAACCGCGGATCGGGAGCTTTTGTGGAAGTACATCGTGACATACGACCCCACTATCGAGGGCGATCACGAAACCGCCGCACTGGCGCATGTCCTGATGGAATGCGCGCTTAATTTTTACCGCGACTTTACTGAACCAGCCAAACAGCCTTACGCGCCGAGCGACGCCGAACGCGAGCACTTGCATGCGCTGGCGGACTTTCTCAAGTCGCATCCGGCCGCCGCGGCCGAGGAGATCGAGAAGGCGATCTACGATCTCGGCCGCGCGCATTACGATAAGCCGGGCAAGATTTTTCCGTTGATTTACCGCGTACTGCTGGGCCAGGAGCGCGGCCCGCGCCTGGGCGCCTTCATCCGCCTCGCCACTCCGGCGAAGATCGCGCAAACGCTCGAAGCCGCGGTCGGCTGAGAGGAATTAGACGAACTCGGCGAAGACCGAGTCGGCGAGTTCGAGTCCGCGTTCGCTGAGATGGATGCGGCCGGCGCCGCAGGTGAGCAGGCCGTCCGCGAACAGGCGCGCCGCTTGCTCGCCGAACATCGTGTCGAAGCTCGTGCCGTATCGCGCGGTAAAATCCGCCAGCGCGAATCCTTCGATTAGCCGAAGGTTAAGGAATACGAATTCTCCCGCCGCCGTGCGCTGGCCAACCGTCTCGGAACCCGTCTCGGCCGTTCCGCCGGCGAGAGTTCGTTCCAGGTAGCGCGCCGGCATCCGTTCGTTCCACCAGCGCCGGCCACCCGCGCCCTCACGTGCGAAGCTATGCGCGCCCGCGCCCACTCCGAGGTAACTCTCGGCATGCCAGTAGGTCAGGTTGTGGCGCGCTTCGCGCCCTGGTCGCGCATAGTTGGAAATCTCATACATCGGGTAGCCGCGACGCGGTAGTTCCTCGCGCACGAGCGCATACATCGCACCCTGCATGTCGTTTGGAAGCGGCCGAATCCGCCCGCGTTTCATCTCGGTGAAAAACACCGTGCCCTCCTCGAAAGTCAGGTTGTAGGCCGAGATATGGTCGGGGCCGAGCGCGGCCGCCTCCCCGATATCGCGGGTGACATCGCCGAGGGTCTGACCGGGCACCGCGAAAATCAGGTCCAGGTTGAGCCGCTCGAAGCCCGCCATCCGCGCATAACGGGCGGCGTCGCGGGTTTCGTCGGCGCTGTGGATGCGGCCGAGGAACTTGAGAATCGCCGGGTTGAACGATTGCGCGCCGAAACTCATCCGGTTCACGCCCGCCGCGCGCATCCCGTGGAGCTTGGCAGCGTCGACAGTGCCGGGGTTCGCCTCGAGCGTGATTTCGGCGTCACGCTCCAGCCCAAAGAAGCGATGTGCCGCATCGATGATTTCTCCAATTGAGCGCGGGTCGAACAGCGACGGCGTGCCGCCGCCGAAGAAGATGGTTCTCACGGTTTGCCCGGCCCATTGCGCATCGGCCCGCCGATGGCTCATTTCCGCGATGAGCGCGCGCGTGTAGTCTGCCTCGGGCCAGGTTGCCGCCGCATGAGAGTTGAAATCGCAGTACGGGCATTTAGCCTGGCACCACGGAATATGGATATAGAGCGAAAAACTCACGCCTGGGGCCAATTACACTAGCCGCGCTGAAATGTATGGAACGCTCGACACGCAATCAAGCCTATCACAACGTGCCGACCGTAAGGCCTTCGCGGTCGTTCACCACGATGGTGCCGACAACTTTGTCCCACAGTTCCTGTGTGTCCTTGGCCCACAAGAGCCAGAAGTTGACGATGCCCAATGTGACGAAGCTCAAGACTCCGATCACGGGTTTGGCGATCACCTCTCTTAGGAATGACACCCCAAATCCGGCGGCGTGACCGTCTGCGATCGTGACAACGCGCATCCCCAGAAGCTGCTTTCCTGGCGTCTGGCCCTTCGTGTAAGCAATCAATGCCCAGATAAGGTAGCCAATCCCTAGCGTAACAATTATCAGCGGAACTTCCAGGAGGTAACCACCTAACCGTCGCATCGGCGA
>JBOHWJ010000086.1:0-2745 GCA_050736495.1 Binataceae bacterium (SeqCode)
CGTCATTTTGGCGTTAATGCCGCGCGCCAGCAGCGCCTTTTCGAGTCTCAGCGCAATTTCCAGCGAGAGCGTCTTTTCAGCATAGCCGCCACCCGCCTCGGTGCCCGGATCGTGTCCGCCATGACCCGGGTCGATCATCACCAGCGGATGGGCCGGGAGGCGATGGCCGACGGTGTAAGCGGTCGTGCGAAAATGGTTGGCGTCGGCGCTGGCCACGACCGGCGCGGCATGATTATTTTCAGCGCTGGCGGCGGGCGCCTGCGCGATTTGCGTTCGGTTGGCGGCGGCGCCATCTTTGGCATGAGTCGCTGAGCGCGCCACGCGGTATGCCGTATGGCTGCCGCCTGCCGCGCGCATGGTGGCGCTGGGCGCGCGGCGCCGCAGTGGCCGATGCTCCATCCGCACGAGAATCGGCGCGGCCAGGTCGGGGACCTGGCCCGCGGGCGCGAGTCTCAGCACGAGTTCATGGCGCAAGGCCGCGATCGCATAGTCCGTCTTGCCTTCGACTTGCACGATTATGCGGCAATGCCCGCCGCCCGGGTCGACCGTTCGCACCATCTGAATCTGCGCTGTTTCATGGCCGAAGAGCGGGCGCGGCGTCAACTGCAATTGCGTGCGTTCGAGGTCGATCCATAACTCCTGGCCATGGGTACTTAGACGCCATTGGAGGCCGCGCCCGCGGTAGGCAAAATGGAGTTCAACGACTTTGCCGTGGTTTTCGAGCGTGACTCCGGTTACCGTTGCGGCGCGCGAGGCTGGCGCCATAAGGATGGCGACCGCGCATATAGCGACGATCGCCGTTATCCGCCGCGCCGCTGCACTCACGCCGACGCCATCGCCCACCGCCGAGCCTCCCGTCATGCCCGCCGCGCAATTAAGCGCGACCGCGTCCGTTGCGCGAATGCGTGAATTTTTTGCCGCTCTTCATTCTCCGCCAGTGCGTAGCCGCGCGACCATCGCGGCGAGCGCGTTGAGAGCATCGACCGGAGTCATGCGATCGATGTCGAGCGTGCGCAGCTCCTCGACCACGCGGCTCTCGGCGGGAGCGAACAAGCTCATCTGGGCGGCGCCCGTACGGCCTTCGGCGCCATGGGCGAAGCGCGCCATCCCGCTTTCGTCGAATTCACCCTGCTCCAGGTTAGCCAGGATTTGACGGGCGCGCGTGATGATACTCGGCGGCAAGCCGGCAAGCCTGGCAACTTCAATTCCGTAGCTGCGGTTTGCGGCGCCTTCGACTACGCGCCGCAAGAAGAGCACTTCCCCGCCCCACTCCCGCACCGCCATGCTGAGATTCTTAACCCGTGCCCGTTCGCGCGCAAGATCGGTCAATTCGTGAAAATGCGTCGCAAAGAGCACTTTGGCCTGCGTCAAATCGTGCAGGTACTCGGCTACCGCCCATGCGATCGCAAGCCCGTCGAAGGTACTGGTGCCGCGTCCAACCTCGTCGAGCAGGAGCAGGCTGCGATCAGTCAATCCCTCCAACAGGCGCACGGTCTCGCGCATCTCGACCATGAAGGTGGATTCGCCGCGGCGCAGTTCATCGCGCGCGCCGATGCGCGTTAGCACACGGTCGGTAAGGCCGAGAATCGCCTTGGTCGCGGGTACGAAGCTCCCCATCTGGGCCATGATGACGATGAGCGCGACCTGGCGCAGGTAGGTCGATTTGCCCGCCATGTTGGGACCGGTAATCAGCAGCAATTGGCGCTCGGCCGGATCGGCGTCGAGATCGTTGGGAACGAATTCACCGGCTTTGAGTCCGGCCTCGAGCACCGGATGGCGGCCATCGCGGATTTTGAGCGACCGCCCCGAGTTCATCGCGGGACGCACGTAGCCGCGCCGCCGCGCGACCCGCGCCAGCGACATCAGCGCGTCGAATTCGCCGACCGCCGCCGCGGTTTCCAGGATGGTCGCCGTGTGGGCCGCGAGATCGCGCAGAAGCCGGATAAAGAGTTGCGCCTCGATTTCCTTCAGTCCCGATTCCGCCGTCAGAATCTTGCGCTCCAGCTCCTTTAACGCGGCGGTGGTGAAGCGCTCGGCGCCGACCAGTGTCTGCTTGCGCTCGTAATCGGCCGGCACCCGCTCCAAGTGCGCCTTGGTCACTTCAATGTAGTAGCCGAAGACCTGGTTGTAGCGGACTTTGAGCGAGGCGATGCCGGTGCGTTCACGCTCGGAGGTTTCGAGCCGTGCCATCACTCCGCGCGCGTCGAGCGCGAGTCCGCGCAGTTCGTCAACTTCGCGATTCAGGCCCGCGCGGATGACGTTGCCGTCGCGAGGGTTGACGGGGGGCTCATCGCCCAGCGTTGCGTCGATTTGTGCGGCGAGTTCGGGCTCGGGCGTAATCCGCGCCGCCAACTCGCGCAGCGCCGCGCTACGGCGCTCACCGATAGAATTGCGCAAAGTCGCGACCGCCTCCAACGCCTGACCGAGTTTCAGGACATCGCGCGGGCTCGCGCGGAGACTTCCGATTCGACCCGTCAGCCGCTCGAGGTCGCCGATGCGCTTGAGGGCCTCGGCCGCCTCGCCACCAAGGTCGGCCTCGAACAGTTCCTCGACCGCGTCATGGCGTGCGCGAATCGCCTCGAGGTCGAGCAACGGGTAGACGATCCAATTGCCGAGGGCGCGTGCGCCCACAGGCGTGAGCGTTTCGTCGAGAATGGAGACCAGCGAGCCGGCGCGGGTGCCGTCGCTGGTGTTGACCAGTTCGAGATGGGCGCGGCTGGTTTCGTCGACCAGCATGTACTCGGC
>JBOHWJ010000087.1:0-1559 GCA_050736495.1 Binataceae bacterium (SeqCode)
CCATACATCCTATCAAATGAGTTCTACGTCAGGGTTGGTGATTTTCAGCGCTACGGCCTTGTTCTTTGGAGTCGGGACAATCGTGATCGTTACACGCGGTACTTGGTGGGAACGGCACTCCGACAGCTGATCACCCTCGTAGACGCTGCCGATGAGAGCTGTAGTTTGGCTCGTTAATGTGCTTCGGCTATTGTCGCGGCCGTACAGCGGTGATGCTTAAAGGCTACGGCGTGGCGATGTCTCGTCTTGGCTGGAAGCATCCTGGCCGCCGGCTACAGTCACAGCCATCAACCACCCTGGCCGTAGGCGGCAGTTCAGGCCTCCGTTCCATATAATCAGCTGCCCGTCGTGATGCCTGCATCGTGGACGCGCTTCGGCTTGCGGCCTCCGCGCGTGTTTCGACGAGATACGTCACTCATCCCTCTAGATGAATCGGAATACGCAGTCGGTATACGGAAGGCGGCGAGAGCCGCGATTTTACGATGAAATCAGCGTATACAGTCCGCTTGCAGAGTTCGAGGTGGCTATTACTAACTGCTTGATTTTGCGATGTAAACATCCGCATACGGCTTGCTTGCAACCGCCGGTTCGTTCAAGGCGCGGCCAGCAGCGCTTTCCCCGAGAAGAAAACTCTAACCGGCGCGGCGCTCACGAACGGAAAAGAGACGGGATGTCGCGTCGGCCGTGGAGCACGCGAGCGACTTCGATGCCGTCGTCGACTTCACGATAAAAGATCACGTAGTTGCCGATCGCGAAGCTCCGGATCGAAGGGTCCAGCTCGGAGCGTTCGCGACCCGCCTTCGGCGAGCCGGCCAGGAACTGGCACTTCTCGTGGAGTTGATCGAGCAGGCGGTCGGCAGCTTCGGCATTGTCTTGCGCCACGAAAACCCAGATGTCGGTGAGATCGGCCTCGGCGAGTTCTGAAAGGACGACCTCGCTCACCGCGGTCGGCCTTTGTGCTGCGCGGTGGCAACTCGTTCCCGGCCCTGGCGTTTGATGCGATTGAGAGCCTGATCATCGAAGGGCCGATGCCGTCCCTGATCAAGCTGCTCAAGCCCCAGCCGGACCTCCTCGCGCAACTGATTGAGCTGATCGCGTTCCTCCAGCAGTCGGAGCGCTTCGCGGATCACCTCGCTGGCCGAAGCGTAACGCCCGGAGCTGACGCGTTCGGCGACGATTTTTTCCAATTCCCGGGTTAAGGAAACATTCATCGTGCGACTCCAATCCGAGAGATTGGTCTTGATAATAACAGACTTCGCTAATCTCTGACATCACGGTGGAGTGATGGAGGCGCTCACTCCGCTGGCACGCGGCGCCAACCGCCGGGCCTCGATGACCGTGGCCGGGCAGAGCGCGGTGGATTACACCTGGGACAATGCCAACCGCCTGACCGGTATTATGCAGGGCAGCCAGAGCGTCGGGTTCAGCTACGACAATGCCAACCGGCGCACGCAATTGACGCTGCCCAATGGCGTGACGGTAGCCTACACTTATGACCACGATTCGCGCGTGACCGCGATGGCCTACCGCGCGGGCGGCACGCAGTTGGGCAATTTGAC
>JBOHWJ010000088.1:0-3763 GCA_050736495.1 Binataceae bacterium (SeqCode)
CCGACGATCACGATTACGTCGGCTTTGCCGAAGGCGTAACCGCGCGTCTGATGGAAATGATGCGGGTCACCGGGCGCGAGCGTGCCGCGGCCGGCGCCGTTCATGTAAGCCGGAATATTGAGCTTGCGGCAAAATTCGCTGGCGGCTTCGGTTGCGCGGCAGGTCCATACCTGAGTGCCGAGCAGCACGCACGGCCGCTGGGCTTTCGCCAGGATGTCGGCGAGCTTTTCGATGTCGCGCGGGTCGCCGGCGCTTTTGGTCGACGCGCGATAGGTGCCCGGCTGTGGAATCCGCGCCTTGTCAGCGTCAACCCGGCCGTCGAGGATGTCGCGCGGTATTTCGAGGAAGGATGGTCCCGGCGCGCCGTTGTAGCATTCGCGAAAGGCCATACTCACCATGTCGGCGACGCGGTCGGTGCTCGGCACGGTCGCGGCGAACTTGGTAATCGGCTGCATCATATCGACGTGCGGCAGGTCTTGCAGCGAGCCCATCCGATGTTGGCTCAGCGGACCCTGGCCACCGATGAGCAGCATCGCGCTCTCGGCGCGAAAGGCATTGGCGACGCCGGTCATGGCGTCGGTGGTGCCCGGTCCCGCCGTTACCACCGCGCAGCCGGTCTTGCCGGAGACCCGCCAATAGCCATCGGCGGCATGGGCGGCGACCTGTTCGTGGCGCACGTCGATGATCTTGATGCCCTCGTTCAGGCAGCCGTCATAGATATCGATGATATGGCCGCCGCAGAGCGTGAAGATGACGTCGACGCCCTCGTTCTTGAGCGCCTTGGCGACGAGATTGCCGCCGCTGATTTCTTCGGTTTCGAGCGCCGTTGCGGACGCACCGCCATCGGCGGACTTGCCGCGAACACCGGCCATATTCATTCTCCTGCCAACGATACTCCGCAGTCATGCGACTAGCCGCCGCCGGTCCTCCAGATAGCGCGATTTGGAACGCAAAAATCCCCGCCAGGACAGCGTTTTTGCTGCTGCCGCCATAACGGAACAATACCGCCTTTGCCGGAACGGCGGCAAACCGCTTGCGCCTCCGGCGCGCGCCGCCGCCGGCGGTGAGGCTGTGCGGCTCGCGCAACTAGCGACGTTGCGGCCGGTGCGTCCACGCCAACGTTCCGCTGAACCTCCCACCTTCATCAGGGATGGCGACTCGGCGATTGTCACTATGCCAGAATCTCCGCAGTTGCGGTTCTCTCCGGGCGAGGGCGTGCACAGCGGCTAGCCGGCTCGGCCGGGCGTGTCAGTTCAGCGGATCAACGTTCGCGCGAAGGCTGACCATGTTTGTCGCGGGTTATTAGCGCTGGCCATTTATAAACGAGGCCGGCGAAAACCATTGATGCGGAGCCGCGGACATATTTCCGCACAGACATTGTAGTTATGAACCGCGAGAGTGTCTGAGTATTCGTAATGACTATCTTTGCCACATTGCCGACCCATACCATCACCGCCTTCGTCACGGCGTTTCTTGCGTCAACCGTCGAATTCATCGAAGCGCTGACGATCGTGCTAGCGGTCGGTATCGTCCGTGGTTGGCGCCATGGGCTGGCTGGCGCCGCCGCTGGAGCGGCCGGACTGGCACTCGCGCCCAAAGCGTCCGAGGCGGGTGCGCCCAGTCAAAACGGTCGCGCCAAGTAGGCTGAAAATGCGCGCCATGCCGAGCGTGCGGCGCTTAGCGGGTGAAGCGAACATGCCGTCAAACATTGGCCGAAATGCGCGGTCACGCATAGATGGACCAACCGCATCGGATTTGTATAAGCTCGCCTCAGACAACCACGGCCGCGGGGAAGCAGGCGCCAATGGAACGCACACAGCTCATCGAAATGACGCGCAGGTTCGTCGACGCCTTCAATCGCAATGACCTCGTTACGGTGATGGAGTTCTTCGCCGCCGATGGCGTCTACGATGAATTCAACGGCCGGCGCAACGTGGGCAAGGCCGCTATCCGCGCGGCCTTCGAGCCGCAATTCACCGGCGCTTTCGGTAAGATGCAGTTCCTCGACGAGGATCTCTTCGCCGACGCCGAGAGTGGCAAGGTGATGGCGAGTTGGCGTTGCACACTCACGGTCAAGGGCAAGCCCACTTCATGGCGCGGACTGGACCTGCTCCATTTTGCCGGCGACAAATTGGTGCGGAAGCTGACCTACGCGAAAGCCAAGTCGCCGCTGTTTCAGGATTAAAGCCCAAGGATTAGTTGCCCGGCTTCGCTCAAGTTCTAACGGCCACGGCGGAAAGCGAGCGGATGCGGCTCGACCGGTTCGTCGTCGCCAGGCTCACCCCGGAATACTCACGTTCGCAGGTCGCGCGCATGATTCGCGCCGGACTGGTCAAGGTCAACGGTGCGGTTGCGCGTGCCGCCTATGCGATACGCGGTGGCGATCGCGTCGAGATAGCGCCATTGCCCGTGATGGTGGCACCGCCACCAGCCACATCCGTGCCGCCCGCCATCGAGGTGATATTCGAGGACGCCGAGCTTATCGTCGTAAACAAGCCGGCCGGGATGACGGTTCATCCCGCGCCCGGCAATCCCCATGCGACGCTGGTCGACGCGCTGCTCGCGCGTTTTCCGGAACTGAGCGTGATGGCCGAGCCCGACGGTGTGATGCGTCCGGGAATCGTTCATCGGCTCGACAAGGAAACCTCGGGCGTGATGGTGGTGGCGCGGACGCCGTTCGCGCGCATGGGTTTGTCGAATCAGTTCAAGCAGCGTACGGTGCGCAAAACGTATCTTGCAATCGTGAGCGGCGTGGTCGCACGCGATAGCATCACCGTTGCGCGGCCGCTTGGGCGCCATCCGACGGAGCGCAAGCGCATGTCGATCCATTCGCGCAATCCGCGCGCCGCGGTGAGTCATGTTGAGGTGCTGGCGCGCTTCGAGCGCGAGCCGGGGCTGGTAAATGGGGCGACACTGGTGCGTGTGCGTCCCGAAACCGGCCGTACGCATCAGATTCGTGTACATCTCGCCTCGGTCGGCCATCCGTGTCTAGGTGATAAGCTTTACGGCGGCGGCGCGCATCGCGGCGGCGAACGTGCAGACGGCTTCATGCGCCAGGCGTTGCATGCGCTCGGCCTTGCGATCGACCATCCACGCAGCGGCGTGCGGCTTCAGTTCATGGCGCCGCCGGCGGCCGATATGGCGGCGTTCCTGACCGCGCACGGCATGACCGCGGACCCTGAGGCGCTGCGTGCGTGGTTGGAATACGAGTAACGCGGACGTCTCGATAGCGGCCATGAAAACCGTGCACTTCGCATCGGCTATTATTAGCCAGGCGCGGTTCTCCTCACTTTGTGTGCCGCGCAAGGCAAGTGTGCCTTTTGAGCACGTTCCGATGCGGCCGAGTTTCGAGAGCCGGGGCGAGGCGGGTTCATCCGCCACGCCCCGGGTGGTCGCGCGCCATTAATGGTGTGCTATCAGGTTTGCGAGAGACCCCTTTATCGGTAAGGCCGTTGACACAATGAAGGCCCTTGGTTAAGTTTCAGTTAAGCTCCCGCATCAAGTGCGCCGACGCAGATCGAGTTCAAAGTTTGCCCGTCTCAAGACGCCCCCGTCAGTTAGTGATCCGGCGTCGCCTCTTTAGTACCAAGACCGGCCAATTACTTGGGGAACCATGGGACGGGTGTCGCGCGGGAACCGGTTACGATACGCATAATAGAAACTGCGGCGCTCATGATAGTGACCCGCCGGCTCCGTCGTCCGCTGATTAGAGAGCGTCAATGCGAGGACGGCCAGGTTGCGGGGGAGGTAAAATGGGTAAGGG
>JBOHWJ010000089.1:0-2188 GCA_050736495.1 Binataceae bacterium (SeqCode)
GCCGATAAGGTGGCGCCTTCGGCGAGCTCGGCAGCGCCAGCGCCAAGGCCCTCGGCAACCCTGGCGCCCAGTGGCGCCAGCTCCATTGCCGCGTACCAGCATCCGGAGACGAAGATCGCCAGCAGCACGGCGAGTGTGCTTAACGCTATGCGCTTTAGCCCCCGAGTTTGGCGCACGCACTCGGTCTGCACCTGGTTTTTTCACTTTCCTTTCCAAGCGCGTTGTATATTGTTGGCGGGTACCCGTTTATGATTTGCGCGCCAACACCATCGAAGAAGTAAACGCCGGGCTTGGCAACGTCTGAAGCATTATACCGGTGAATCCGGCGTCGCGAAGCCACCCCGCGACCTCCGCGTAGCTGTAGTCGCGTCCGCGAGTGGTAAGCAGCAGGTAGAGCGAGAAGACGGCGCCGGAGTGTGGCGCGGTCAGAGCGTCGTTCATAATATGGTCTTTCACTACCACCAGCCCGCCGGATGAAAGCGCGCGAAAACACTTGCGCATCAATTGCGCGTTGGTCATTTCGTCCTCGCTGTGGATTATGTTCGACATGAAGATCACGTCGATCGGGCCGGAAAGTTCGGCGCTCAGGTAATCGACCTCGCGCATTTCGATTCGCGCAAGCGCCCACGGCTCGCGCTCGGCGAGGATTCGTTCGGCCACGGCCAGCGTCGCCGGCAGGTCATAAATCGCGCCGCGCAGATGCGGCCATCTGCGCAGGAACTCGGCCAGATAGGTGCCGGGGCCGCCGCCCAGGTCGGCTATCGTGCGCGCCGCCGAGAGGTCCAGATGCTCGGCGCACCAGCGCGCGTCCCCGCGAGCACGCACGAGACTATCCATCGCCCGGATAAAGCGCTCGGTCTCAGCGGGTTCGGCCTGATACATGTCGGGCGCGCGCCCAGGCTTGCCTGTGCGAATCGAGTCTTCCAGCTTGCCCCAGGTCTCCCACAGCGCGCCATCGAACAAAATCATGCCGCCCAGGTATTCGGTAGATGACTGGACCAGATGACGGCGCGCGACTTCGGCCAGTTCGAAGCCGCTCTCGCGCTTTTCCAGGATGGTTAGCGCGGTCAACGCGTTGGCGAGCAGCTCGGTCGCACGCGGGTCGCATCCGAGGACGCGTGCGAGCGCGCCGGTGCCGCTTGGGCCACGAGCCAGCGTCTCGAATAACCCCAACTTCAACGCGACCTGGATTGCGCGGGCCTCCGCATGTCCGCCTGCGAGCGACGCGAGTTTACTGAAATCCATCGCAGACCATGCCTCCTTGCCGGCCGGTCATTCGCCGAGCCGGACGCGGCGGCCCCGGTGGGCTGTCGCACACGCATCAAACCACGCGTAGCTCCAGACGCGCATGAAGATTCCCAAGCGCACGAAGCTCGCGGCCGTCAGTCGATGAAGTCTTCGGTCACGTAAGTCGTGCCGTCCGAGGAGCGCGCAATGCCGACCGCGCTCAGCCGGGAAACCGGCGACAGCAGATTGGCGCGGCGCGGTCCGCTCCTGAGCCATCCCGTGACCGCGCGCTGTGGCAGCGAATCGAGATTTTTCCCTTGCTCCGTGTAAATGTTCTCAGCCACCGCCCGGTAGGTGAGTCCCGCGGCGTGGATCCGGGAGGCCGGCGAATCACCGGCGGCACCTCGTTGCGCGAAGTAATGATGCGCGGCCATGTCGCGGCTATGCGTGCGCGCCGCCGCCATCAGGTGCGGCGAGAACTGAAGCGCGGGCAGCCCGGCGCGCGCGCGTTCGTCGTTGACGAGTTTCAGAATGCTAAACTCCTGAGCGCTTAGCGGCGCGGATATCTGTTCGGACTCGATGCGCACGGTGCGCAGAATATGCATGCGCGCCGAAATGACGCCGATGAGGCCGACCACAATAATAGCTGTTCCGATGCGAAGCGCGCGCCGGCGCCGAAGGCGCGGCGGTGTCGGCATCCGGATGACCTTGGCGGGACGCTTCGCGGCCCGTGGTGAGCGGCGTCCGCTGGCGGAAGAGGCGCTCATTGTGCCGACCCGTGGGGCGCGCCGCCGCAGTGATCAGCCGCGGCCAAGTATCGCGGTTTGTGGCAGAAGAACATGCCGAACCAAAACGGCCGGTGATTAGTTTGCGTTACCGCCGACCGCTTACAGTTTTTGTCCGTGCCGCGCGGGTTGTCAACGGACGTTCCGCCGCCGGCGCGGCGCGCGCCGCGCTCCCC
>JBOHWJ010000090.1:0-3026 GCA_050736495.1 Binataceae bacterium (SeqCode)
GTTCAAGGAATTCATTGCGCCGGTGCTGGCCGAGATTCGCGCCGCGTCACGCTGAGACGCGTATCTCATGGCGTCAGGTGCAGGCCGCGCGCGACGAATCTAGCGCCGCGCGCGATGGTGAGCAGGACCTTCCGCGAGCGAAAGATTGCATGCGGTATTGATGAGCGCGACGTGCGAGAATGCCTGCGGGAAATTGCCCAACTGCCGCCCTTGCCGTGCGTCGTATTCCTCGGACAACAGGCCGACATCGTTGCACAGCCCGAGCAATCGCTCGAACAGGGCGCGCGCCTCGGTGTGTCGGCCAATCGCATTCAGGTTGTCCGCGAACCAGAACGTGCATGGCAGAAAGGCGCCTTCGCCCGGCGGCACTCCATCGATGTTTTCGTCTCCGCGGTTGCGCATCACGAGCCCGTCGACCATCAGTTCGCGCTCAATCGCCTCGACCGTCGCGATGACGCGCGGATCGTTTGGCGGCAGGAAACCGACCAGCGGGATCAAGAGCACAGAGGCGTCGAGCGCGTTCGTGCCGTAATACTGTACGAAGGCGTTGCGCGCGTGGTTGAACCCGTGGCGGCAGACGTCGGCATGGATGGCGGCGCGTAACGCCCGCCAGCGCTTGGCCGGTCCCTTAGCCCCGAATTGCTCAACCGCCTTGACCGCGCGATCGGCCGCTACCCACGCCATCACCCGTGAATGAGTGAAATGACGGCGCGGTCCGCGTACCTCCCAGATGCCTTCGTCGGGCTGGTCCCAGTGCGATTCGAGGAAATCCATCAGCAGCGTCTGCACGCGCCAGGCATCGTCGCCGGTGGTCACGGAGTGGCACCGCGCGACGTGCAGGGTGTCCATGATTTCGCCGTAAACGTCGAGCTGGAACTGTTCGTGCGCCGCGTTGCCGAGGCGCACGGGCCGGCTTTTCTCGTAACCGCCGAGCCACGGTAGTTCGAGTTCGGTAAGCCGCCGCTCGCCCGCGATCCCGTACATGATTTGCAACTCATGCGGTTGGCCGGCGACCGAGCGCAGCAGCCATTCGCGCCACGCCGCCGCCTCTTCGGTGTAGCCGGAATTCAACAGCGCGTAGAGCGTGAAGGTCGCATCGCGCAGCCAGCAGTAACGATAGTCCCAGTTGCGTACGCCACCGAGCTGTTCCGGCAGCGACATGGTCGGCGCGGCGACGATGCCACCGGTGGGGCTGTAAGTCAGGGCCTTCAGCGTGATCAGCGAACGCATCACGGGGCCGCGCCAGGAGCCCGCGACGCAGCATTGCGCCGACCAATTGCGCCACCATTGCTCGGTTTCCTCCAGCATCTGGAACGGGTCGCGCGCTTCGGGCTCCGGCCGATGCGATCGGTACCAGGTCGCAGTGAACGGGATGCGCTCGCCTTCGCCCACCGTGAAGTTCGCCACGGTGCGGAATTTCTCGCCGCGCATTTTGATCGGACTGCGGCATTGCAGCGCGTCGGGCCCCGCGATCGCGTTGAAGCCGTAGTCACGCCGGCGTACCCACGGAACGATGCGGCCGTAGTCGAACCGCAGCGTCGTATCCGTCCGCATCGGCACCGACCCGCGCCGCCCTTCGACGATTCGCACGAGATCGATACGGCCGTCGCTCTCGAGCACCGGCATGAAGTCGATGAGCGCAACGCGCTCGCCACTCCCGAGTTCGAATTCGGTCTCCAGCACCAGGGTGTCGCCGCGATAACGGCGGCGGACGATCTTTATTTCCGCCTCCGGCGTCAACAGCCAGCGGCCGTTGCGGGAGTCACCCAGCAACGCGGCAAAACATGCGCCCGAATCGAAACGCGGCATGCACAGCCAGTCGATGGAGCCGTCGCGTCCGACCAGGGCCGCGGTATGGGTGTTGCCGATGAGCGCGTAGTCCTCGATATGCAGGCTCATGCCGTCCTCCTCCGTCGCCGCGCGTGCCTTGATTATCCGGACGGCGAGCCATCGATCCTAGCGGCGTTGCCGGCTTGGTGCGCAGGTTATGTGCGATCGATATTGGCGCCGGATGTTCACGCTAGTGGTGATGGCGGCTGCCGGCAAGGCTCAAAGCTGGTTCGGCGCCGCCGGCCTTGCGTGACAGAATTTCACTCGCCGCGGCGACCGCTTCCTCGGGTCCGGCCAGCGCGATCAGGTCGCCAGCCCGCAGTGTTTCATGCGCTGCCGGAACCGTGGTCCCGGTGCCCTCGCGGAAAATCGCGAGCACGGTCGCGCCGGTCACCGCGCGCAGATTGAGACTGGCGAGCGTCGCGCCAACCGCGCTGCCATCTTCCGCGAGTTTGACCGGCGCGAGCGAGCCGACGCCTGGAAAGAGCCGCTCGACCCCGGCCAGCGACGGCTGCTCGTGCGCGCGACTCTGCGTCGCCAGCGCTTCGACGATCATCTGGGCGCCGGCGCGAATATGGCCCTGGAAGCCGGCCGCGCCGCGCCAGAAAACGAGACCGAGCACCGCCGTTACGATCGCCAGCACGGCGAAGCCGTGCAGCGGTGGCAGAAACGGCCCCGTGATGACGACCAGCGGAAAGCCCACCAGCAGCACTATCATAAGCTGAAGCGCGACCACCAGAACGTGGCGCGGAGCGATGCCGAGGTCAAGCGTCGAGTCGCGCGGATGCGGTAGCGCGCGTTCAGCCAGCATAGCCCCGAGTCCATGCGCGGTGCGTATAATGCCGAAAAAGAATGGCACCGCCAGCAGCACGGCCACACCGTCGATTACCCATTCCGCCATTTCAGTGGGCATCGTCGTCATGCGCTCGAGTCGTGCCACTAATCCTGGCAATTCAACCGACGAGCCAATCACGATCGCGGCGAGCAGCGCGGCGTCGACGAAGATCCAGAACGCTCGCCGCCCCACCTGCGACCAGTTTGAGAATGGTCCTGCGCCACGGCCCATGCGCTCCAGCCATGCCCCGTAAAAGGCCGCGAAGGTCTGCAGCGGGCGCGGCAGAAAATGGTCGCAGCCGGCGGCGACGGCGGGCGAGAAACGGATCATCAGCGGTGTGACCAGTGTGGTGATACCGCAC
>JBOHWJ010000091.1:0-6024 GCA_050736495.1 Binataceae bacterium (SeqCode)
GACGTAGAGCGTAGCGAGCTGCACGTGCAGCATCGCGTTGTCAGGGTCGTACTTGACCGCCTCTTCGAACGACTTGAGCGCTTCCTCGCGGTCGCCTCGTTCGGTGGCGACTTCGGCCTGGAGGAAGGCGCCCATCGCATAGGCGGACTTCGGAATCTCAATCGCCGGCTTGCCGCCGAAAGGGCGCTCGCCATCGTTGCTTACGGCCTCAACGGGCTTGGGGCCCTGCGTGTCGAGGCGAGCGCATCCGGCCATCACCATCGACGCCGCCACGACTATCATCAGCGCCCATTGGGCAGGAAGTCTCATCTTGAAGCGGGAACCTTGTGATTGAACGGAGAGTACACCTAACATAGCGTCTTTGGACGGTCAACGTGACTCATGATTCCAGTGCACGGAGCGCCCATTGGGGTTGAGTCCGTCCTTCCATCCCCATAGTTTTGCGCCCCATATGCTGCCGGTGCAATCCCTCGGGTAGCCGATTTCGCTGCCAGCACCGGAGCGGTCACAGTCGCGCCCCGACACTGGTTTCACGGCTCACGATTTTTTCGATTTGCGCGCCAATGGCGATGCGGGGCGTTGTCGGGTCGGCCCGAAGTTGCGCGGAGCGCAATCGTGGCTGCAATTTCACGGTGCGCGCCGGCTCAGCCAAGCACGCGCGGCGGATTGTACACGTGGAAAAATGAAAACGCCGCGATTACCAGCGCATGCGTGATCCTGCCCGACGCGATCAACTGCTTGATTCGCGCCAACGGCACCGTTACCACTTCGGTCTCCTCCGAGCCCGAAGTGTCGTTATTCGGTTCGGCAATCTTGCGGACGTCGCGGGCAAAGAACGAATAACAGAAGTTCGGCTGGATCGCTGGATTCGGATGGACCTTACCGAGCGCCACCACCAGCTCGCTATCGTAGCCGCATTCTTCGACCATCTCGCGCCGCGCCGCAGTCATCGGACTGCGGTCTCCGGGATCCATCATTCCCCCCGGAATCTCGAGCGTGAAGCCGTCCACGCCATGGCGATATTGGCGCACCATCACGACTTCGCGCCGCGGTGTCAGCGGAATGATGTTGACCCAGGCGGGAGCGTCGAGCACGAAGAAGTCGCGTTCGCCGCGACGCGGATGGCCCGCGTGGCGCCGCCGCAGGTCGAAGATCGGGGTGTGGTAGACGCACTCGCTCTCCAGCGTTTTCCAGCGTCGCGGCTTCATCGCAAAGGCTCGCCGTCAAACCATTCGCTTATCGGTGCCGCCGGCGCGGCGGCATCTCGTCGTTGCACAGAGGTAATCCGTCATAGCCACGATGGGCTTGTGAACCTTAGTCTCCCGTGAGCGAAACGCAGCCACAGCGCGGCGCGATTTTCCGCGCGTATGAAACGGCTGTGCGGCCGTCAGAACAGACGACGGTACTCGATCGCCGGGCAGCGATCCATCACGACCGTCATGCCGGCGGCGTGCGCGCGCTCCGCCGCTTCGAGGTTAATCACGCCAAGCTGGCACCAGAGAATTCGCGCGCCCTTTTGTATGGCTTGCTCGGCAATCTCGGGCAGATACTCGGAGCGCCGGAAAACGTCGACGATTTCGATCGCGTCCGGAACCGCCAACAGGTCGGGATAGCAGCACTCGCCCAGTACGCCGATGAGGGCGTCGGGCTTGAGCTGTGGATTGACCGGGATCACCCGGAAGCCCTTCTGCTTGAGCAGCATTGCGATGCGCAGACTGTCGCGCGCCGGATTGTCGGAGCATCCAACCACCGCGACCGTGGCCGGTTTGGACAGAATCGCATGAATCTCGGCGTCGGATGGATTGGTGAAGTTCATCAAGAAGCCCTTCCGGCTCAGTCCCGCGCGAGCAATCGATCGACCACGCGCGGCACCAGCCGCATAATTTCCTCGCGGCATTCAGTGAAAACCGCGTCGCCCTTCTCGAACGGATCCTCGATATCGCCCGCCTCGCCGGCGAAGGCGCGCAGCGTATGGACTTCGTGGCGCGGGGAAACCGGGAACTTCGCATGCAGTTCCGCGGCCTGCTGCCGTGTCATCGCAATCACAAGGTCGCATTGTTCGAGTAGTTCCGGATGGCGCTTCAGATCGGTCGAGGTAGCCTCGTCGCCCAAGTCGATGCCAATGTCGCGCAGAGTCATACGGGTGTCGAGCGAAACCAACGCGCCGTCGCGCGCATAGGGGGCGATACCGGCTGAACGCACACGCACTGCGGCGAGCGCGCCACGCCCTTCGAGCTCACGGCGCAGCAGATGCTCCGCCATCACGCTGCGGGCGGTATTGGCGGCGCATATGAGAAGAATGGAACGAAAGCGCGGCCCACGCTGGTCCGCGCTTTCGCGGGTTGTCGTCGAAGCCACCGACTCAGACCGCCCCCGTCATCACCTCGACCATATTCTCTTTTTTGGTCGCGCCCTTGCCCAGTTCCTGCTTGAGGCGGCCGCCGAGTTCGGCCGGGTCCCAGATCTTCATCGGGCCGGTCAGCATGACCTTACCCACACTATGCCAGCCCTTCATCAGCCATACCGTGCCCAAACCGACGCGAAAGACTTCGCCGTGAACGTCCTTGGCGTCGTCGCTGCCGAGCCATGCGACCAGCGGCGCCACGTGCGCCGGGCTGAACTTGTCCACTTCGCCGACCTTCGGCTGTGGCATGGTGGCGGCGGTCTGCGGCGTCGCGTCGATGGTCAGGCGAGTGCGCGCGACCGGAGCGATAGCGTTGGCCGTCACACCATAACGCGACATCTCGCGGTCGACGATGATGGCGAAGGTGGCGACCGACGCTTTGGCGGTGCCGTAATTAGCCTGGCCGGCGTTGCCGAGCAGTCCGGAGTCGGAACTGGTGTTGATGAGGCGGCCGTTCAGCAGGTTGCCGTTCTTTTGCTGCTCGCGCCAGTAGGCGCAGGCATGACGCGCCACGTTAAAGGTGCCTTTCAAATGCACGGCGAGGACGGCGTCGAAGTCCTCCTCGCTCATGTTGAAGATCATGCGGTCGCGCAGGATGCCGGCATTGTTGACCACGATGTTGAGTTTGCCGAAGTTGTCGAGCGCGCATTCAACGATACGCTTGGCCGACTTGAAGTCGGTCACGCTCTCGAAGTTGGCGACCGCCTCGCCGCCCGCGGAGCGGATTTCCTTGACCACATCCTCGGCGGGTGAACGTGACTGGCCAGTGCCATCGAAATGGCCGCCGAGGTCGTTGACAACGACCTTGGCCCCCTGTTTGGCCATCATGAGCGCCTCTTCGCGGCCGATGCCACGGCCGGCGCCCGTTACGACAGCGACTTTGCCTTCTAATAATGCCATCTTTGCTGGTTCCTCTTTCGTTACCGGTTTGGAGATTCACGCGGCCGCCCGCGGCCGACAGTGTCCGACTGGCCCATGCGTGTCCCCTGCCTGCGTTCTATCACAGGCGGCGCGTCACGGGGCAACACGCACGTCGGCAAAATCGCCGTCAGGGATTTCGCCCGAGGTTGCAGCACCTGGCTAAAGTGCTGGCAAGCGTGCGCATTGGTTGAGACTGGACCGGCGATGCCGTCGAAACTTTGGATAGACTTGCCGAGCCGCCCAAGTCAAGCCAAACTCATCAGGTCGGAGCAATACCGTGCCTGCGTCCGGGAGGCGCGCGATTGCGTGGCGCGCTCGTAGCCGCGTTCGTTCCATCGTCCGGCGCGAACCCGAAATGCCAGACGCGCGAATCGGCACAAAGCCATGCCCGGCTCCAATTGCAAGCCCAGCCAATGAAGGCGAGAAAAAGAAAGCTATTGACAGGGTTGGACTTTTTATAACATCTGGGCAAGCCGGAGCCAGGGAGCGGCGCTTCGCACAAATTCGCTCGATACTTGGGGATTAGGGATGCAAAATCAGTTCAGCATTCTGGGCATGATCATGCAGGGCTGGTACGCCACGTACCCACTGCTGATCATTTCAGTCATTTGCGTCACGGTCATAATTGAACGTCTGTGGGCGCTGGCGGGTGTGGGCAGGCGCGCGTCGCGGCTGGCCGAAGCCTTGGTCGCGCCGCTGCGCCAGGGCAAGTTCAACGAGGCGCTGCAGCAGATCAAGAATCGGCGCGGCCCCGGCGAGCGCGTCTTCCACGAACTCATCTCCGAAGCCCAACTGGGCGACCGCGCCCGGCTCGAAGAGGTCGACGAGGAGCGCCGTTTCGCCGAACTGGTTGAACTGCGCCGGCTCACCTGGGTGCTGGCGACCTCGGGTGCGTCGGCGCCGTTCATCGGGCTGTTTGGCACGGTGGTCGGTATCCTGGTCGCCTTCCAATCGATGGCAATGATGGGGACGGGCGGATTTTCGGTGGTCGCCGCAGGTATTTCGGAGGCATTGATTTCGACCGCGCTCGGACTCATCGTCGCCATCATCGCGGTCATTTTTTACAACTACTTCTCGCAGAAGATCGAGGGCATCAACGCCACGATCCATATCTGTGCCGCGCGCCTGATCGACGCCGCGCTAAAGGGGAAGCAGGCGAATGGCAATTAGTACGCCGACGGGCGGCGGCGGGATGTTCTGGGAAATCAACATCACGCCGCTCACCGATATTTTTCTCGTTCTCCTGATAATCTTCATGGTTACGACCTCGGTCGCGGTTGAATCGGCCGCGCGCATCAACCTGCCGCTGGCGCAAAACACCACGCCCGAGAACAATGGCGTGGTCGTCACCTACACCGCCAACCACGAGCTTTTCGTCAACTCCAAGGACGTGCCCGAGCAGGCCTTCGAATCGGCGCTGCATGACGCGCTCAGCCGGGTCGACGTCAAGACGGTAATCTTCCAGGGCGACCGTACGGTGCTGCTCGGCGACATGGTGCGCATTCTCGACACCGCGAAGGCGGCCGGCGCCAACCAGATCGCGATAGCGGCGAAACGGGTCACCGGGACGCAATTCAGTGCGGCGGCGGGGGGCTAGGCGCGGCTTTCAATAACGGGTCATTTACGATGGCGATTCAGAGCAACGACCAGGGCGGGATCTTCGCCACCATCAATATCACGCCGCTAACGGATATTTTTCTCGTTCTCCTGATTATCTTCATGGTGGCCACAGCGGTAACGATCGAATCGGCGGCCCACGTCGATCTGCCCAAGCTCCAGGCGCCAACGGCGAACGAGCAACCCAAGGGCGTCACGGTCACCTACACTTCCGACCATCAGATTTTCGTCAACCAGAAGCACGTGACCGAGAAGGAGCTCGGCCCGGTGTTGCACGACGCGTTGATCAAGAGCCCCGAAAAGCTGGTGGTCTTCAATGGCGATCCGCGTGTAATCCTGGGCGACATGGTGCGAATTCTCGATATCGCCAAGGGTGCCGGCGCCGAAGGGATAGCGCTGGCGGTGTCGCAGTCCGCTGGCGGCACAGAGGCGTCACCCGTGGCCGAAGTTCAACCCGAGCCGGCTCCGGTTGCACCGGAGCCTATCGGCCCCGAGCCGGTCGGCCCCGAACCGGTGGCGCCGTGAGGCGTGGCGCGCGGATGTCAGCGCGAGGCGAAATTGTCACGCCAGACGCCATTCCGGATGGCCGGCAAGTCAGGAATCGCGGTGACGCTGGAAGCGGCGGCGCTCAAATCAGTTTGAGATGATGACGACAACGATAATAGCCGTCCTCGTCGCGGTGTCGATCATCGTCATCGCCTTCCTTCTCTACGAACTGACCTCCCGCCGGCGCAAACGCGCCGTCGCGGCTGCCGCCGTCTCCGCTGGTGCGGAGGAACCGATCGTACGGCTGCAATCCATCCGCGACGCGCTGCGCTTCATGGCAGGGCCGCTGCCAATTTCAGTCTCGCTCCATGTCCTAGTGTTGCTTGCACTGCTGTGGGGCGTGCATGTCGAGGCCAGCCGCAACCTTATCGTGGTCAACCTGAGGGCAGGCGGCGGTGGCGGCGGTGACACCAGTCAGCTCAAGCAACTCAAGCTACCCGAAATGCCGATGCCGGAACGCTCGGCGCCGCTGCCGATCGAGCGTCCGGTCGTCGCGGCGGCGAGTTCCGAGACCGTGAGCGCAGCCACCCATTACG
>JBOHWJ010000092.1:0-6631 GCA_050736495.1 Binataceae bacterium (SeqCode)
GGTTTGTAGCAGGGCATAGAGGTCCTCTTCAAGCCTTATCCCCTGATCCAGGGTCATATCGTAGCCCTTATGGACAGCGTCCTTAACCAAGCGCAGCGCGAGAGGACCCTTGTCGCCCAGTGTGCCGAGCAGCTCGCGCGCGACGCGAGCCAGTTCGGCACGGTCGCGGGCGGCATAGGTGACCAGTCCGAGACGCGTCGCCTCGCTGCCGCGCAGCGCCACACCGGTGAGGATCATCCTGAGCGCGTGGGCGGCACCAATAAGGCGCGGTAGCCGCTGCGTGCCGCCGAAACACGGCAGGGCGCCGCGGGTGAGTTGGGTGAGAGCGAAGCGCGCGTTGATAACGGCGGCGCGCAAGTCGACCGCCAGCGCGAGTTCAAGTCCTTCATCGAGGGCGTCGCCGTTGATAATCGCGATAGTGGGTTTGGACACGGCCGCGAGGGTTTCAACCAGCTTGGGGTCGACGTCGGCATCGAATCCAACTGAGAAGGCAGAACCCGCGCCGGTTATCACCAAGGCGACTATGGCGTCGTCGTCCTCGACGGCTTCGGCCAACTCCATCAGGTCACGCGCCATCGCGGCGCTGATGCGATTGCGCGCTGCGGGCCGTTTCAGCGTGGCGACAAGCGCTCCGCCCTCGCGGGCAGGCTCGACGGTCCCCCGATCGGTGGCGGTGCCGCGCGTGCGCGCATTGGTGGCTTTCGTAAGCGGCGCGCCGCTTTTGCCGCGGCGCGCCGCGCGATTTCGATTGGCGGTGGACAAGGGATATGCGGCCCTGATGCTATTCGGCGTTGAGGCCGTGGAGTTCCTTGCGCAGAATTTTGCCCAGCGCGTTCTTCGGCAGCGCATCGATAAATTCGATCTGCTCGGGCCGCTTGAAGCTCGACAGACGCGTGCGGCAGAACTCGCTCAGGTCCTTGGCTGTGATCTGATGCCCCGGCCTCAAAACAACGTAGGCCTTCACCGTCTGACCCCATTCGACCGAGGGGATGCCGATAACCGCGGCTTCGTCGATCGCCGGATGACTCATCAGGACAGTTTCGATTTCGGCGGGCGCGATGTTCTCGCCGCCGCGAATAATCATGTCGTCCTTGCGTCCGGCGAAAAAGACGTAGCCGTCCTCATCCACCCATCCGAGATCGCCGGTTGCGCGCCAGCCGTCGGCGAGCGTGGCGTCGTCCTTGCGTCCGGCGTAACCCTTCATGATACGGGGCGTGCGGATAATGATTTCGCCGACCCCGCCCGGTCCCAGAAATTTGTCGTCGTCGTCGCGCACTTTGATTTCGACGTCGGGCAGCGGCCGCCCGATTGAATTGAGCCGCCGGAGCTTGAGTTCGATCTCTTCGGGCGTGCCTTCCACACGATGATCGTCGGGTCCGAGCACGGTCAGCGATGAAGTTGTTTCGGTCTGGCCGTAGGCGTTGACGAAGCCGACGTTTCTGGGAAAGGCCGCGATCGCGCGGCGAATCACCGCTATCGGCATGGGCGCGCCGCCGTAGGCGAGGTTGGTGAGGGTCGAAAAATTCGCCTCGGCGAACGACGAGTCGTCGAGCAACTGCTTCATCATGGTGGGCACGATGAAAGCGTGCGTCACCTTTTCGCTCGCGACCAAATGAAGCCATGTGCGCGGCTCGAACTGCGGCAGAATGACCAGCTTTCGGCCAGTCCACAGATTGGTCATCATCGCGGTGGTGCCAGCGATATGATAGAAAGGCGCGCACTCCAGGAACACGCCCCGTTCGGTGCCGTCGGCCATCTCGACATTGGCGGTCACGTAGGCAGTAAAGTCGCGAAAGCTCAACATCACGCCCTTGGGCAGTGAAGTGGTGCCGCTCGTATACATCAGGATGGAGGTATCTTCGTCCTCGACCTCGGCCTCGCTTTCGTCGGGCTCGGCCTTGGCGGCCAAATCCGCGAGCTTGGGCAGGTTGCCGCCGCCATCGCCGACCGCGACGATTTTGGCGAGCTTGAGTTTTGGCAGAATGCGGTTGACCAATTCAGTATAGCGGTCGCCGACCAGCAGCACCTTGGTTTCGGCGGTATTGATCATGTACTCGAGCTCGGCGTCCTTGGCCCGATAGTTGAGCGGCAGAAAGGTGAGGCCGGCTTTGGCGGCGGCATAGTAGCTGGCGACATACAGATGCGAATTGGTGTCGAGCATGGCGACGACGTCGCGCTGCATGAGACCGAGTCCTCTGAACACGGCCGTGAGACGCGCCACGAGGTCGTTCAGGGCGGCGTAGGTCAGGCGGTGATCGCCGAAAATCAGTACTTCCTGATCGGGCACTATCGAGCCCGGAATCGCAATGAAATTAACGGTGTTCACAGGTCGAGTTACCTCCGGCGCGAAAAACCTCGCGCGGCAGCCGAAACCCCTTCGGCCACCGAAGAAATATGTGTCAGCCTCCGGCCCAGACGGTGCTCGATTTCGAGACCCCTGACGAGCGAAGTGTCAAGCCCTTCCCAGACCGCGAGTTTGGCTGCGGCGACCAACTCGCGCGGCAATGCGCCGAGCTTGAGCGCCAGCGCATGCGCCGTGCGGTCCAACTCCCGCAGGGGAACAACGTCGGCGACCAAACCTACAAATAACCCCTGCCGGGCGTCAATCCAACGGCCGGTCAAACACAGATCGAGCGCCCACCCGAGCGGCAGGCGGCGGCTCGCGGTTTGCGTTCCGGCAACGCCGGGAATCATCCCCAAACCGGTTTCCGGCAGACAAAACCTGGTGTCCTCGGACGCCACCGCGATATCGCACAGCAGCGCCATTTCGAGTCCGCCGCCGACCGTGAAGCCGTGGACCGCGGCGACTGTTGGGACCGTGAGGCTCTTGAGGCGGCCCCAGACGTCGCGGCGAAAGCGAATCCAGCGCGCCGCCGCCGGCGAGGGCGCCTGGCCGAACTCGCTCACGTCACCGCCGGTAGAGAACGCGCGACCGGCGCCGGTCAGCACCATCGCACGCACTTCGGAATCTTCATGAACGGCGGCCAGCACCGCGAACAAGTCGTCGCGCATCGCGACGTTGTAGGCGTTGAACTTGTCGGGGCGGTTAAGCGTCACCCATGCGACACCGTCGCGTTTTTCATAAATGACAGTGTCGAAACCCGATGCGGCACCGGACCGCGCGGCTATCCTTTCATCCACCATCGAATCATGTGCTCGGATGCGCACTCGGGATCGTACTTAAGTTGAAGCTTCGTTCGGCGTTGACGTCTGCTGGTATGCTCGTGATGCGATCGCCTCGTTGGCGCGTTGGCGTTGGTCCAGCCAAGTGCGGTAGTGCCGGTACCCCAACTGAAATCTAGCTGCTCCTAGGCCGAATACAAGCTCATCCCGGGGTTATGACCGACGGCCGGCCGTCCCCGCTCATAGACCACGCGGCCGCCAACTATCGTCATATCGACAGCAAGGTTGAGCAGTTCCGGCGCGCCGAGCTTTGACGGGTCGGTCGGCAGCACGATCAGATCCGCCAGACGCCCCGGCTCCATCTCGCCCGCTTCGAGCCGCGAAAGACGCGCCGCCGAACTGGTGAACAGTTTCATCGCGTCCTCCGGCGCCAGCCGTTCGTCGAGCGCCAATTCGTAGCCTTCGAGCGAAACCCGCGCCATTGCGGCGGCAATCGCCGCCAGTGGACGTGCCGGGGTGACTGGGGCGTCGGTTCCGCCGGCGAGGTTCACGCCGGCGGCGGCGAGGCTGCGTGCACGGTACAGATACGGAATCAGTCCCGGTTCACCGGCGTACTTGGCGCCACGGTAATAGAGAAATCCCGGATTGGTTACAACCCAGACGCCCAACGCTGCGATTCGCTCCGGATATTCCGGTGGAATGAGGCCACCGTGTTCGATGCGGCAGACCACGCCTTCCACGTTCTTGGCGTTGAGTTGGGCGCGGGCGGTCTCGATGGCGTTGAGCGCCGCGTCGAGCTCCTCGAGCTCGATCGCGTGGAACGCGCAGTCCATTCCTTGCGCCATCGCGCGTGCAACCCATCGCGAAAGCGTTCCCGGTTCATAGCGCGCGGCACCCATGAACTTGACGCCCGCCAGCCTTATCCCGCCGGCGTCGGAGATACGGCGGGCTGGAACGACCGCGTCAACGTGATGCTGGCCGAGCATCAGCGCGGTTCGCTGACAAATGGCGCCAGTATTGGTCAACCGCGCGAAAGTAGCGACTTCGTCGGGCCCGTTGCGGACACCCGCATCGGTAAACGCAGTGATGCCGCCAGCGGCGAGTTCACGGCTGAAGATTCGTGCACGCGCCTCCAACTCGGCGGCCGTGACCAGCGGCAGCCTATCGGTCAGCCATTCTTCCATTCCGACGACGAATCCGGTCATCCGGCCGGCTTGGTCGCGGCCAATCCACGCGCCCGCGGGCGGCTTGAAATTCCCCGCCTCGAGTCCGAGCAGTATTATCGCCCGTGAATTGAGCCACGAGGCGTGAAGAGTCTGATGGCGCAGGCGCAGCGGATTCTTAGAAACGGCCTGGTCGAGTTCCTCACGTTCAGGGCCACGCCGCTCCTTTATCAGCGCCTCGTCGCATCCAAAGGCTCGCAACCAGTTGCCAGGCGGTGCCTTGCCGGCCGCCACGCGCAGGTCGGCGAGCAAGTCGCCGATAGTATGGCAGCGCATCACGGAGACCCCGGTCGCCGCCGCCGCCGCTTCCATGAAATGCAGATGGCAATCGATGAAACCCGGCGCGACGGTGCTCCCGGCGAGGCGAATCAGATGGGTGCGGGGACCGAGCAGCGCTTTGAGTTCGGCGAAGCGGCCATGGCTAACGATGCGCCCTTTGGCGATGGCGACCGCATCGCTTTCAGGATGACCAAAGACCGCACCCTCATGCAGCACCAGGTCGGCCTTATCCAGCGCCATCACCTCTTCTCGATTGTATCGCTCAATTCAAACCCTGCCCCTGGTGTGCGGCCGGCCTAATATTGCGACCGCCCGCTCTCCCAGTACGCCGTGCTCGGCACACGGCAGCGCGAACCAGCTTCAGTCGGAGGAAGGAAGCGGCTTGGCCTCCTTAATTTTCATCTCGCCCTCGCAGCATTCGATCGCGCCCGAGCCGGCCTTGTTGCAGAGCACTTCGGTGCCGCATTTTTCGCACATGTAACGCTTGCCCAAAACGTTAGCCATTTGAAAAGGCTCCTTGCGTAATTACCGATCCGAAAAAGGATCGGCATTTAATAGCACCTACCGCCCGTCACTTGAAGGGCAGGTCACATACGCTCGCCGCCAATTCCCCGTCCGCATCGGCAACCGAGACCGCGAGACCGTCGTGCCAGGCGCTGTGATGCAGTATGGCGAAGCCAATCAGGCCCAGGCGCGGCGATCGTGCGACGCTGCTCAGGCGGCCAATTTCCTTGCCGTGAAGTCCTATCGCCGCGTCACGGCGCGGAGCGCGCGCGCCATTGATCCGCACTCCATAGAGCCGCTTCTTGAGTCCGCCACGCGCGGTTGCTCTTTCCACCGTCTCCTGCCCCAGGTAGCAGCCCTTATTTAACGAAATCGCGCGCTCCAGCCGCGCCTCCAACGCGAGGGTCTTGTCGTTGCTGTCGACACCGACTCGCGCGACGCCGTTTTCGATCCGGACTATTTCGAGCGAATCTGAATGAACTTCGCAAAGGTCCGGATTCGAGTTACGCAGATCGGCGGCCAATTGCGCGAGACGCGCGCGCTCGCCGATAACGGTTATGGCGGGGCCGCCGAAACGCGGAAGATTCGCGACCGTCAAACCCGAGGCGGTGGCCTGATGCCATACCTGCAACGCGTCGAAAGCGGCGCCAAGCGCCGCGCCGAGAACTTCATGCGCTTGCGGGCCTTCGATATCGAGTACCCCCAGTCCCGTTTGCTCTTCCATCTCGACGTCGTCGGCAATCAGCAGATGCTCGAGGTGCGAGCGAACTTTGGGCCATTCGTCGCGATCGATTTCGATCAGAATCGCGTCGTTGCCAGTGCCCCACATGAAGCAGTCGGCAATCAGATGCGCCCGCTCGGTCAGGAACAGCGCCGGCATTACACCGTCGGGCTTGAGGGCCTTGATATCGTTGCTGCACATCCCATGCAGGAAGGAGACGCGATCGTCGCCGATGACGCGGATGACGATACGATCGTCGAGCAGGCGCAAGCCCGCCGCGGAGGTCAGCGCACGATATTCGCCAGCGGTATAGACACCGTGGTTGGCGGCCGCTGGCACGTTGTTTAGTGTGGGAGGCGAACTCACAGTATGGCTTGCGTTAAATCCGGCCGAGCGAAACTCAAGTCACAATAAAAAATAACAGATCATTAAAGGCTGCGACAACCCGCTTCGCCAGCTTCCCGTCCTGCCGTTGAGATCGCCATCTGTGTTTCACGGAAGTTTCCGATTTCCCTATGCCGTAGTGGCGGTGCCCGCCGACTGTTGCGCTGGTTGCGCTGGTATGGAATCGCCGCTGCCCGATCGGTGTAAGGACTAACCGCAATGCGCCGACGGCCACAATTCCCACGATATAGTGAAAATTAGCCGGGTATTCATCACTAGAAGCTATTTAGCCAATTCTCCAATTAAGCTTCCCGCTGTAACAGCTAGAGATGTCGAATATTTATCACAAAAGGATCTACGTGATGAGCTCGTCACTGCGGAAGGCAAAGTACACATT
>JBOHWJ010000093.1:0-6466 GCA_050736495.1 Binataceae bacterium (SeqCode)
TTCAAATGTTGGCAAAGCGATAGAATATCTGCGCCGCGCCGGCGCGCAAGCGCGTCAGCGCTCGTCTCATTCCGAGGCGGTTGATTACCTGACAACGGGACTGAGACTCCTGAGCGGCATTCGCGACGAGCGTGAGCGCGTCCGGCTTGAGTTGGGACTTCAAATCGGCCTGGCGCAATCGTTGGCCGTTATCAAGGGATATAACGAGGCGGAAAGTGCACTCAACCGCGCCTTGGAGCTGGGCAGCCAAGCTCGTGACGTCGATCAACTCCTGATCTCAGTCCTCTATCTTTTGCGCACACTTTACCTGACCAGGGGCGAGTCGCGAAAAGCACTTGAAACGAGCCGCGAGCTCCTCGTGCTCGCCGAGCGCGAGCGCAGTCCCGACTCACTTGTAATCGCCCACTACTCGGTCGGACAGATCTCGATGTTCAGGGGCGAACTTCTTTCCGCGCGCGATCATCTTGAGCGTGCCAATACGATAGCGGCTTCCGCTCCACTCGGTTCCACGCTCACCGTAGCCGCCGAAAATCCGCGGATTTTGATACTCTCGCCGCTGTCATGGGTCCTTTCGTTGCTCGGCTACGCCGACCAGGGACGCGAGCGCGGCCGCGAATCGCTGACAGTGACGCACGGCAGCTCGCATCTGTACTGGTTGTCGTGGAGTCATATGTTCCAGGCCTATCTCGGCCAGTTTCTGCGCGACATGCCGCTTGCTCAGGAGCATGCCGACCCCGCGGTCGAAATCGCCAGCGAAAATGGGTTTTCGCAATGGGCGGCATGGTCTTTTGTTCCACGCGGATGGACGCTGGTCGTTGGGGGGCATGTCGAGGAGGGGCTGGCTGAAATCCGCCGCGGATTTGCGCGGCTAAAGACGATGCGCTCCGGAATGTTCGTTCTGCTTCGCAGCGTTTTGGCCGATGCCTGCGCCCGAAGCGGACGGGTACACGATGGTCTGAGCGAAGTGGCCGAAGCAATCAATGCCGCGGATAGTTCCGGCGAACGGCTGTGCGAGGCTGAGCTTCACCGCGTCAAGGGCGCCTTGCTTCTGATGCGGGATGAGGCCAACCGGGATCAGGCGGAAAGTTGTTTCCGGAAGGCAATCGATGTCGCTCGCGGGCAGGGCGCAAAGCTTTGGGAATTGCGCGCCACCACGAGCCTCGCACGCCTGCTCGCCAACGGGGGGCAGCGCGACGAGGCGCGCCGGTCGCTCGCCGAACTTTACCACTGGTTCACCGAGGGCTTCGATACGGCCGACCTCAAAGAAGCGCAAGCGCTGCTGGCGGAACTCGACGAATGAACGCGGCTTGGGAACTAGTTGGGCCGCAGCTACTCACGACGGTCGGCACGAAATCGGAAGACTCATCGCTATCCGGTAAGGCGGCGATCCGGACTATCGGTTGGCAGCGCTTCGCCACTCGAGCGATCTCCTTGAGAGGATGTTGAAAATCCCGTCGGTGTTCAGATCGACGGATGAGTTTGGAACTGTATAGTGGAACGAGGCCAACGGGTCGAAGCGGCGAATGCCTGGACGCGAACGGCCACCGGTTACAATGCTTGCGTTGGTGAATCCGGCCGCAAGCCAGGCTCTATCTTTGCGATGACTGGAACCGGCTGCGGTCATAGAAAGTTACGAGGAGTCCAAAGAGTGCGATGATTCGGATCGAGGCCCGTTAAGCCATGGACCTCAGCATCATTCTGCTCTTGATCGCTGGGCTTCTGATCGTTGTGGGTCTCATCCAGCCGCTGGCAGCCAGGCTTTGGCTTTCTCCTTCGGTACTGCTGGCGGTCGTCGGCGTCGCAATCGGTGCGGCCTCCACCCTCCTGACGCGTAGCGAGACTTTCACGACTTTTGCTGGTATCGCGAAGGTAATCGTTAATCTGCCAATTCACTCCGACGCCTTTCTTTACATCTTCTTGCCGATGCTCTTGTTTGAGTCGGCATTGAACATCGACGTGCACCGCATGGTCGAAGACGCGGCGCCAATCCTGCTGCTGGCGATCGTTGCAGTATTGGTAGCCACGCTTGTAATCGGTGCGGCACTCGGTCCGATCGCGGGCGTTTCGATCGTCGCCTGCTTCATGCTCGGTTCAATCGTGGCTACCACGGATCCTGTGGCGGTGATCGCAATTTTCCGCGATGTCGGAGCGCCGGCGCGGCTGAGCCGGCTGGTTGAGGGCGAAAGCCTGCTAAACGACGCGGCTGCAATCACCTTGTTTGTTTTGCTGCTCGACATCCTGACCGGCGGGCACAAAGCTCACATCGGTGAGGCCGCTCTGATCTTTGTCCGCAATTTCGCGGGTGGCATCGCGACAGGTTATGTGGGCGCGCGGCTGATCGTGTGGATGCTGCGATGGTTACTCGACCTGCGCCTGGCTCAGGTTACGCTGACGCTAGCGCTGCCGTACGCCGTGTATATCATCGGCGAACGTCAACTCGGCGTCTCTGGAGTTGTCGCGACGGTCACCGCCGGGTTGGTCATGAGCGCTATCGGACAGCCGCGCATAGCACCCGACGACTGGCGCTTCCTGCACGACGTTTGGGAGCAGTTGGCGTTTTGGGCGAGTTCGTTGGTCTTTATCCTCGCCGCGCTGTTGGTGCCGCGGATGCTTTTGTCCGTCGGCTGGCATGACGTGCTGCTACTGTTCGTCCTGGTCATTGCGGCGCTGTCGGCACGGGCGTTGGTGCTGTTCGGGATGTTTCCGGTTTTGACGGCGCTGCGTTTGAGCCAGAACGTCAACCATCGCTACAAGACCGTTATTGTGTGGGGTGGATTGCGCGGTGCGGTTACGCTCGCGCTGGCGCTGGCTGTCACTGAAAACACGCGGATCGGCTCCGACGTTCAAAGATTCGTGGGGGTGCTGGCAACGGGATTCGTGCTTTTCACCCTGCTGATCAACGGCACAACGCTGCGCGTCTTGATTCGCATCCTGGGGTTGGATCGCCTGTCAGCGCTCGATCAGGCATTGCGTGACCAGGTGCTGGCGCTGTCGCGGGATCGAGTATCAGACACGGTGAATGCGATCGCTAATGAGTATAAATTCCCCGACTATCTGATTTCGTCCGTAACCCGGCGCCATGCCGCGCCGGATGGCGCGACCGATGGCGTTATTGCGACCTCGGCTCGCGAGATTGGAACCGAGGACTATCAGTTGTTGCTCGGGCTGGTGGCGCTCGCGAGTCACGAACGTGATCTTGTACTGAAGCATTTTGCCGACCGCACGGTCTCGGGGCGGATCGTCGAGGAACTGTTGGCCGCGGTGGGAGTGCTGATCGACCGCACACGCACGGGCGGCCCGCCGGAATATATCCGTGCAGCCCAACAGATCATAGACTTCTCGCGGCGCTTCCGCCTCGCACATTTTTTTCATCGCCGGTTTTCTCTTGACGGTCCCCTGATGGATTGCCTCGCCGACCGGTTTGAATTGCTGCTGGTCGCCCGTATCGTACTCCAGGAACTCGAGCCCTACGTAAATAGGAAACTGGCGCCATTGCTCGATAAACACGTTACCGCGACGGTGTGGGAAGTCCTTAGCCAGCGCCATGACATGACCGCTACGGCGGTTGACGCGCTCCGTCAGCAATATCCGGCGTATGCCGAATTGCTCGAACGTCGCTTTCTGGAGAAGATCTGGCTACGCCGCGAAGAAATGGAATATCGCACTCTGTTCGAGGATGGTGTAATCGGGCCTGAGCTATACAGCGTGTTGTGCCGCGAGATGCCTGCGATGCGCGCGAAAGTGGAGATGCGGCCGCGACTCGATCTAGGCCTCGAGACGCGTGTGCTCCTATCCAGGGTGCCGATGTTCGCCGCGCTGACCCAGGATCAATTGGATGCCGTGGCGCGTTTGCTCCGCCCACGTATCGCAGTGCCCGGGGAAAAGCTGATTCGCAACGGCGACGTTGCCGATGCAATGTACTTCCTCTCATCGGGCAGCGTGGAGGTGCGGGTCGTCGGTCAAAACATCAAGCTGAGTGCGGGCGACTTCTTCGGGGAAATGGCGCTGCTGACGAGACAGCGCCGTCGAGGCAACGTCGATGCACTGAGTTACTGCCAGCTGCTCGTGTTGAAGGACGCGGACTTCAACAATCTTTTGCGAAGCAATCCGCAAATTCAGGCGCAGATCGACGCTGTGGTAAACATGCGCATACAGATGAATGAGCATGCGAGCGGCAAGAAAGCCGTGTAAGGATTAACAGAGACCCCTCCCGTTGTTGGAATTGTGTGATGGCTCGATAGCCGGGGGCGCCACATTTCGGAAACGCATCGCTTGCCGGGCTGGGAGTTTATCGGGGATGGAATCGATAGTAGCAATCCAGATCAAGGAACGTTTATAGGGTGTTGTAATGAACCGTGGAAGCATCGATATTGCGTACCGGTCCGTCCGCGCCGCGCAAGCCACGGCGGATTGCACATTGGCTGATGAAGGCCAACCAGTGCTCAATCCGAATGAACCGGACTGGCTTCGGCCGATTGAACCAGACTGGCCTGGACGGGTTGTCAGGGGCCGAGGGGTTTTCATGTTGCTGCTCGTGGCGGCGATTATCCTCTCGGAGACTGCGGCGGCGCGCGGAGGAACCGTTCGCGCTACCGTCAACTTTATCAACGCGAGCGGCGTTGGCTCGGCAATCGGGACGGTGGCGTTCGAGGACACGAAGTGGGGTCTTCTGGTCACGCCGGACCTTTCTGGTCTGCCCGCTGGCGTTCACGGCTTCCACATTCATCAGAATGCCGCATGCGGACCGGCGGAAAATGAAGGCAAGATGACGGTGGGTTTCGCCGCGGGGGGCCATTACGACCCGCAACATACCGGCAAGCATCTAGGCCCCTACAACACTGGAGGCCATGAGGGCGACCTTCCGCCGCTGCTGGTCGACGCTGACGGCAAAGCGACGTTGCCGCTGCTCGCGCCTCGAATCACAGCCAAGGAGGTGCGCGGCCATTCGGTTATGATCCATGCGGGGCCGGACAATTACTCGGATTCCCCAAAACCGCTCGGGGGAGGCGGCGCCCGCATCGCCTGCGGTGTAATCCAGTAATCCAGTAGGCGCATAGTCGGACGGCACGCATGCGCTAACAGGCGAGGGAGATGAAGCTGGTCAAAAGCCGTCGCGTGATTCGAGCCTGGCCCAGGTCCGGGACGAGCTGAGTCAAAATAGGGGTTGTGCGAATCAACGCTCGCGCCGAAGAACTCTGGCGAGTGTATTAAGGACAACCGTATCCAATGTGCGACCTCGCCTCGAATCGTGTTGCCTTTCAATGTTGACCGACGGCAAATCGAAAAGACATGCGCAATACAAAAATCGTGGTGACCTTGGGACCCGCGACCGACTCATTCGACCGCCTTCGCACTTTGTTGGAAATCGGAGTGGATGTTTTCCGGCTTAATGCTTCCCATGGGACCCAGGCGGATCATGGTGATCGCATTCAACGCATTCGTTCCACGGCGGGCGCTATGGGGGTTCACGCCGCTATTTTGCTGGATCTACAGGGGCCAAAGATACGATTGGGACAATTCGAGGACGGTGGCTGTATGCTCGCGACAGACTCGGTCTTCACGATTACGGTGAAGGAGGTTCTGGGGAATCCAGAGAGAGCTTCGACCACCTATCGCGGCTTCGCGAAGGACGTTGCGCAAGGAGACCGTGTTTTGCTCGCGGACGGGAGCATTCAGCTCCGAGTCCTGGATACGGACGGCACCTCGGTTCGATGCCGGGTTATTTCAGGCGGCCCCATCAGCGACAATAAGGGTATCAACCTACCCGGAGTGAAAATCACCTCCCCCTCGCTCACCGAAAAGGATGTCGCGGACCTGGCGTTCGGTCTCGAGCACGGCATTGACTTCGTGGCGCTTTCCTTCGTTCGCAACGCTGCGGAGGTCACGCGTTTGCGGTCTTGGCTGCGAGGCAGAGGTACTACAACTCGAATCATTTCAAAAATCGAAAAGCCGGAAGGCTGGGAACATCTAGACGAAATCCTCGCCGCTTCCGACGGGCTCATGGTGGCGCGCGGTGACCTGGGCGTTGAGATGGCGCTTGAAAAGGTCCCTTTTATACAAAAGACCATCATCGAGCACGCTCGAAAGAGCGGAAAGCTGGTTATTACGGCGACCCAGATGCTGGAATCGATGGTCGAGAATCCTTCCCCAACACGGGCGGAGGTGAGTGACGTGGCGAATGCCATCTACGACGGAACGGACGCCGTGATGCTCTCCGCTGAGACCGCCGTCGGCAAATATCCTGTGGAAGCGGTGAAGATCATGGTCAGCATCGCTTTGGAAGTCGAATCCAACCGACAATTTCGTGTCTATAAGGACCTGCCGCTTGGTGACGCACCAACTTACCCCGAGATAATCGCGGCGGCAGCGTGGCAGGCTGCGGCGGCCGGAGGGGTGGCGGCGATCGCCGTGTTCACCACCAGCGGCGCCACCGGACGATTGATTTCGAGACTGCGCCCGTCTGTTC
>JBOHWJ010000094.1:0-4597 GCA_050736495.1 Binataceae bacterium (SeqCode)
TTCCAGCACCATCGCGAACGCTCCCGCCTGGTCAACCGCTGCCGCATCTTCGAGCAAGCGCTCGCGGCATCCCGGCCCCTTGCCCGATCGACGGCCCTGCACGCGATGGCCGCCCATGCGATGGATCGATTGCGGCGTGAGCCCAATATGGCCCATCACCGGAATATCGACATCGACGAGACGCCGAATCGTGTCAGCCATGGTGATACCGCCCTCCAGCTTGACCGCCTCGGCGCCACCCTCTTTGATCAGGCGGCCGGCGTTGCGCACTGCCTGCTCGACGCTCACCTGGTAGGAAAGAAACGGAAGGTCGGCGACCACCAGGGCGCGTTTGCGCGCTCGCGCCACCATCTTGACGTGGTAGACAATCTCGCCCACAGTCACCGGCAGAGTACTGTCGGCGCCCTGCACGACCATGCCGAGGCTATCCCCGATCAGCAGGACGTCGATACCGGCCTGGTCGAAGATTCGCGCAAATGGATAATCGTACGCCGTCAGCATGGTGATCGGCGTGCCCTCGGCTTTCATACGGGCAAGGTCGGTCACGCGAATTTTTTCTTTAGCCATGATGTCGCCCCATCTTCGTTAGACGCAAAAAGCGGAGCCGCCAAAACCGGCAGCCCCGCATTTAAACTCTGCGCAAAGTCGACGAGCGCGCTTAAGTCCCATTCGGGGTCCCGGTCCACAGTCGGATCCAGGCTCAGGTCCCAAGCTATGTAGTTTCAGACGGCCTTTGGGGCCTCACCTCACAAGTTTATCCAAGTGCAACCTCTCTCACCGGGTACAACCTCGGCGGACGAATCTATTTAGCGCGAACCGGCGGTACAGTAAAGCTCAAACTCGCGGACACTGTCAAAAAGTCCACGACGGCATCGTTGAAGGCACGTCTACCGGCACCTGCATGCGTTGTCCGTTGCGCACGATACTCAAATATACGATCTCGCCCGGCTGCATTTCGCGCAAATGGTCTTCAAAATCGAGAAAGTTGGTGACGCGTGAACCGTCAACGCCAATTATCATGTCGTAGCTTTCGCCGACGTGAATCTGCTCGACGATTGGAACCGCCAGTATCGCGGGTGGAAACGCCAACGCTCCAGCTACGGCGACCCCTTGCAGAATATCGTGTACCGTACGCTGATAAGCTCGCAGGCCCGCCTTTGCGGCGGGGCTACCACTGACAACGCCGACGATCAGCAGACCGTCGGCCTCCTCATCGGAATTGAGCTTGCGACGGCTCTCACGAAGCTCAATTCCGAGCGGTGAGGTCTCGTCGCCCTCGGCGATGAATTCCCGCAGCGAACCAATCTGCGGGTCGATCGCCTCCGGATTCTGGTATTGCTCGTAGTTCACGATCTGTCCGCCTGAAAGCGTGCCCTCACCGCTATTTGGCGTGGCCTCATTTGATGGCAATGCCTGCGGAATCTCGGTCGTGGTCGGCGGAATCCTATTGGCCTGCGAGCCGACGGACGGTGCGGTATCGGATCCCGGCGTGATCGGCACCACAACGGTCTCGCTCTTTGAGAGCGCCGTTGATTCGGAGGCTGGGCCGGCTGAAGCCGCCGCACCCGATGAGCCGGCGCCACGGGTCGCTGATGATGTGGAAGCTGGCGCCGGAGCCAATGGTGCGGCGGTGGACGCACCCGCCGTGGCAGTGGCCGCGCTGGACGACAAGCCTGTGGTGGACTCCGTGGTAACGCTGGCCGCGGGTCTCAGAGCGGTGTAGGCGTTGCCAGCCATCGCGCCAGCCGCACCACCCTCGGCCGCGTGCACATCCGCACCGGTGATTCCGATAAGCAACAACGCGGCGGCGCATCTCGCGGCGATCCTCAGCACGGATCCGATTCTAGTTGAGCCCCCAACGATTCTCATGTTCCACGACCCGGCCCTCGTTGTGCAGCTTCTTCAAATGAGAGCGAACCGATTGACCAGCGGCGCGATGCAAAAACTCCGGCACGTCGGTGTAGATTTTCCTGACAATCCCGACCACCTCCAGCGGCCCATCGTGAATAGCCTCGAGTATCTGGCATTCGCGCAATTCGCGATGGGCGATGTACTCGCGAATCTTCTGCTTCGCGTGGCGTATCACCGGGCCATGCGCCGGGTAAATCGTCTCAACGTCCAATTCGAGCAGCCGATGCAGCGAGTTCATGTACTGCCCGAGGTCGCCAGTCTCGTCGGGAATCACCGTGGTGCCGGCCCCCAGCACGACATCGCCGGTAAACAGGGCCTTTTCTTCAACCAGGTAATAGCACAAATGGTCGGGTGCATGGCCGGGCGTGAAAACCGCGCGCAAGGTCGCGCCTTCGGTCGTGACTACGGCGTCGTCATCGATTTCGCTGATGGGCGTGCCGGCGGCGTCGTCCTGGCCGGGCCACGGCTTTTTCATCACGTCGAGCCGCCCGAAGATCCGATGAGTATCCTTGACACCGCCGATATGATCCTGATGGGCGTGCGTCAGCACGATCTTGTCGAGTTCCTCGGTATGGCTCAGTTCGCGCAACCCCTGCGGCAACAATTCCGCCCATTTGGGCACACCAATCCCGGTATCGAGCAGGAGCGGACGGCGTCCGCTGCCGACGATGTAGGTGTTGGTGCCTGGGCCAGTGAACGGTCCCGGATTATGGCCAAGCACCGTGGCCACACGCGGTGAGAGGCGCGCGTAATCGGGCAATTTGAGCCCGATCATCGAATCAGTGACAACCCGTTTGGGTTTGTCCATCGAGGTCTCCCTTTGTCCATTCCCGCGCTGGCGGCGCGCCGTCAACGCCCAAACCATTATCTTCCGCTCGACCGGCCCGGCCGCCAGCAATTACGCGCCAAAGCCGGCGTCCCGCCATCACAGCCGGCGATTACGCTCAAAGATGAGCCGCAATCCCTTGAGCGTGAGAAACTCGTCGACTTCCTCGATCGTGTCGGATTCGGGGGCAATCAATTCGGCGAGACCGCCAGTTGCAATAACGCGAGTCTTTTCGCCGCGCTCCCGGATTATCCGCTCGACCAAGCCGTCTACCAACGCAGTATAGCCAAAGACGAGTCCGGATTGGATCGCGCCGACCGTGGTCCGCCCTACCACGTCGCGCGGCCGCGCGAGTTCGACCCGGTAAAGCTTGGCCGCGTGTTCGACCAACGCGTTCATCGAAATTCCGAGTCCCGGAGCGATCGCACCGCCAACATATTCGCCGCGGCCGGTCACATAGTCGAAAGTTGTCGCGGTGCCAAAGTCGACGACGACGCAGGCCGTCGCATAACGATCATAGGCGGCAACCGCGTTAACGATACGGTCGGCTCCGACCTCCTTCGGATTCTCGTAAAGGATAGGCATGCCGGTCTTGATGCCGGGCCCGACCACCAGCGGCTCGCAACAGAAATAACGATTGGCCAGCGTTTCAATAGTCTGGTTGAGCGGCGGCACCACGCAGGCGATAGCGACCCCTTCGGGCCTGAGCGGGGCCGGCAATCCGACGCTATAGAGCAGCGCGCCGAGCATCACGCCATGCTCGTCGGCGGTGCGTTCAGGATTGGTCGAAATGCGCCAATGGTGGGCCAGGCGGTCGCCCTCGTAGATGCCAATAACGATTTGGCTGTTGCCCACGTCGATAGCTACCAGCATGGGGCGGCCTCAAGCTTGTGTGACACGAAATGCTCGCATCTGGTCCTTGAATTAGACATCCGGCGATAGACACCTGGAGGATAGATAATACCCGATACGGCTCGAATGGCCAGATGGAAATTGAAGATGCCGGACTAGCGCCTGAACATGCCGCCACTCGCTCTGAAAGGCCTGTTGCTGAACACTCCGCGCGGCATCATCGGTCTCACCGGCATTATCGAAGTCATCCCGCCACGCGGCGGCAGGACACTGGTGCCCGGCGGAATGCCGTGAAATCCGGGCACCATTGCCGGCATTCCCATGCGCGGCACAGCCGGCGGAGTCTGATACCATCCTCTCGGATATCCCATCGGATACCCCGGCCGCGCATAAAGCGGTCCGTAGTTCGGCCCCGTCGGAATGTAAACCACCGAGGGTCCATAGATTTGCTGATTTTGGTAATCGTCTATACTGCCCACCTGGTCGGGCGCGTCACCGTTAGCCGCCGCATCAGGGTCGGCCTGCGCCTGCGCATTGTTGGCGTCGGGTGGCTGCGCGTTGGCATTCTGCGCATTTTGATCCTGGCCATCATCGGCGGAATCGGCGGCCGAACTGTCATCGCTAGCGGTCGCGCTATCGCCATTATAGACCTGCGGGAGTTCGAGCACCTGGCCATTGGATTCGTCGACTTGCTGCCAGGTGTCTGATGACGGTGTCGGCGCGTCCTCGTCCGCCGAACCGGCGAAAACCGGCCATGCGCATAGCAGTACACCACACAGGATAGCCGTCGCCATCGAGACAGATCGCGGGCGGCGCCCGTCCGCAAACTGGCCGCGTAATCCAGCTTTGATTGGCGGTACCACGTCTCGAACCTAGCACCACCCGCGAAACGGGCCAAGGACAATAATCACCGTCGGTGCGGGACGGTTTTCATCGCGACGAACGCAAGCTAAGATGCGCCTCATGTCAGACGCGAAAGTCGCATTAATCACCGGCGCCGGCCGTGGG
>JBOHWJ010000095.1:0-6908 GCA_050736495.1 Binataceae bacterium (SeqCode)
ATATAGGGATGGCCGGCGATCAGTTCGTCGCGCGGATTGCCCTGAAAATTCACCGGCATTATCGGCGTCGCGGCCGTCACCAGTTGCGTATCGCCGAGCGCTTTGAGCCCGCCGTCGAGGATGCGCACGGCCGCATGGCCCATGTACTCGAGCGCCCACGCGCAGCGCGTCGCGCGCATCCCGGAGTCATTCTCATAGAACACCACGGTCTCACGGCCGCTGATGCCGAGTGCGGAGAATATCCATTGGAGTTGGCCGCGAAATTCGCGCAGTCCGGGCTCGCCGGTGTCGCTGTGATGGAACGGGAAAGGGTCGAAAGGGCGCGCGCCTTCAAGATGTCCCGTCCAGTAATCGGCCGGCGCGCGTGTATCGACCAGTAACACGCCGCTGTCGCCGCGATGCGCACGTAGCCAATCGCCATTGACCAGGAAATCCGCTGCCATCGTTTGCCTCCACCCGCATGTCGGCGGCGCCGCGCCACCAGCGTCTCTTACGGGCGCGTCGCGGTGCCGACCGCTTCGCTAATAGAGCGAAATCCGTCACGTGTGAGCAAGCGCATCAAGCCCTCCTTTATCGTGTGCACCAGCCGCGGCCCGCGATAGACGAAACCGGTGTACAACTCGACCAGGCTGGCACCGGCGCGGATATGATCGTAAGCGTCGCCAGCGCTAGCGATTCCGCCGACGCCGACTATCGGAATGCGGCCGTGCGTATGTTCGTAAGCGGCGCCAATTACGCGGCGGGCGCACGCGGCCAGTGGTGCGCCGCTGAGCCCGCCCTCGTAAGGCGTGCGCACACCAGCCTCGTCACGCGCAATCGTCGTGTTGGTCGCGACGATACCGTCGAGTCCGAGGTCGAGCGCGGCGGCGCATACCTCGCGCAGCATCAGCGGATGCAGGTCAGGCGAAATCTTGATGAGCAGCGGTGGGCGGCGCGGCTGCGTGAGCGGCGCCGCCCGCACCGCGTCAACAATCACGCGTATCCGTTCGGGCGCCTGCCATTCGCGCAACCCCGGCGTATTCGGCGACGATAGGTTGACCACGACGAAGTCGGCTGTCGCACCCAGCCGCGCCGTCAGGGCGGCATAATCTGCGGCAACCTTCTCCGCAGGTGTATCTTTGTTGGGGCCGAAGTTCAGTCCCAAGGGCAGTTGGAGTCCGCGCGCGCGCACACGTTCGACCCGTGGCGCAACCGCTTCCATCCCGTCACCCGGAAAGCCAAGCCGATTGATGAGCGCGCGCTCGGCTTGCAGGCGCCACATCCGCGGCGCCGGATTTCCCGCTTGGGCGCGCGGCGTAATAGTGCCAAGTTCGGCGAAGCCGAAACCGAGCGTCTCCCAGGCATAGGGCGCGCGCGCATCCTTGTCCGCGCCGGCGGCCAGTCCGATCGGATTGCGAAACGTTATGTCCCATACGGTCGTTTTCAGTTCCGGCGGATTGAAACTGTCGGCCAACAGGCGACGTAATGGGCTGCGTAAGACCGCCAGCGTGAAACGATGAGTGGTTTCGGCGTCGAAGCGAAACAGGAACGGGCGCACCAGCCGCGTGTAAAGGTTCTCCGAGGCGCCATTCATCGAACAGCGACTCTTGCAGCCGCGCACGCCTATGGCAACCGCTAAGACAATCCGCAGGCGCCTACAGGCAGGTCCTCTTGCCACTGCTGATACTCCGCGACGGCATTGAGTAACACGGAGTGCCTGTGGATTGTCGCGCAACGGCCCGCTTGGCACTGCCGCGGCTACCGGATACGAGTATGCGACGGTCGCCGATGATATGATCATGGCGGGCGACAGCGACGGTACGGGAGCATAAGCGGTATATCCACGATGGAAAACCAGGCGAAGATGCAGGTACGGCTGGTCGATTACGCGAGCGCGCCGCTCGAGAAGCTCTACGCCGCCTTCCGCACCTGTTATTCGGCCGAAACCCCGATCGAAATCTGGCAGAAGATCGAAGCCGAAAAGATCAGCCACGACAAAATTCGCGAGTTTATCGCCGAGCGCCTGAAGACCGGCCACGCCTCGCCGCTCGAACAGGTGGTGTTCTGGTTCGCTATCGCCGGGGTCTCGCGCACCCTCTCACATCAGTTCGTACGCCATCGCATCGGTATAAGCTTCGAACAGCAGAGCCAGCGCTACGTCCGCTTCAAACAGGAAAAGCTCGCCTTCGTCCTGCCCGAGTCCTGGCAGCGCGCTGGCATGGACGACGAATTCGCCAGCCTGCTCGCCCGCACTTCGGAGCTTTACGCGCGTGCGCTCAAGGCCGGGATTCCGGCCGAGGACGCGCGTTTCATTCTACCCAACGCGGCGCCGACGAATTTCCACGTGATGGTGAACTTCGCCGAGATGCTTCACATCTGCGACCTGCGGCTATGCGTGCGCGCGCAATGGGAGATTCGCCGGATGGTCGCGTTGATGCGCGCCGAGATTAAGAGAGTGCTGCCCGAGATCGCGGTCTTCCTGCAGCCTAAATGCGGCGAGAACCGCATGGGCTATTGCGATGAGTCGCTCGAGGACTGGCAGAAATGTCCGCTCGGACGCGTGCGGCCGCACAAATCGTCCCTGTTTGAACTCTACGAGCGCCACGGCAGCCGCAAGGCGCTGGCGCTCGGCGAAAACGAATTCCGCGCGGTCGAGGAAAAAGAGCAACTCTAGCTGCCGCCTCAATCGTGCCTCCCCTCGCAGGCGATGGACCGCAAGGGGCCACGCTACTTGCTGTCGAACTCGAATACCATCTCACGTGCCGGACGGCCGTCGGACGTCTTGAGACGTTCCAGGCACATCGTTACCACCTGGTCAGCGGGCCGTTCGCGCAAAAGAGTGCGCAAGTCGCCTTCCGGCGAATAGCCGCGATGAAGTAAATCGAGCGCCGCCGTGAAGCGCTGGTAATAGGCCGGGTCGGCGCCGTCGCCCTCACGCGCCGCGATTTCGACCACCGGCACCAACTGGTCCTTGCCCTTGACCTTGACCAGACCGATTTCTCGCGCGACGTATGCGCCCCCGGCCTCAACGAACGTTTCCCGATTGACCAGCACACGCACCTTGAACTGGCGTGTCAAGCCTTCGAGCCGCGAGGCGAGGTTCACGATGTCGCCGATGACCGAGTAGTCGAAATGGCGGTCGCCGCCGAAATTCCCGACCACTGCCTCGCCGGTTGAAATGCCGATGCCGATATCGACGTCTTTGAAACGCTCGTCATGCTCGCGCAAGCGGTCCAGTTCCGCGAACATCCGTAGCGCGCATTCGATCGCGTTGCGCGCGCCATTCTCGACCCCGAGCGGCGCTCCCCAAAACGCCATGATGCCGTCGCCCATCAGCTTGTCGACGACGCCACCGGTTTCGAAAATGACATTGATCATCGCGGTCATGTAGGTGTTGAGCAACGCCACCAGCGGCTCGGGATCGGAACGCTCGGCGCGCGCGGTAAAGTTCACGATGTCGGAGAACAGGATGCTCAAATGGCGGCGCTCGCCACCGAGCTTGAGCCCGGCCGGATCGTCAACCACCGAGGCGATGACGTCGGGATTGAGGTAATGCTCGAAGGCGAGCCGCAGATAGCGCTTTTCGAGACCCTCATTGATGTAGCGGTAAATCACCACCACCAGGTACGTTGCCACCAGCATCAGTAACGGGAATACGATCCCGATCAGCGTCTCCTCATGCACCAGCATAAAGGTTGCATAGAGGAAATATCCCGCGCCGAGCAGGCCGGCGATCGCGAGGCTCATCATCGCGCTCATGAAGGCGGCGGCCACCGTAATCGCGACCCCGAGCATGACGCCGGCCAACTCCTCGACCTTCGCCATCTCCTCGGAGCGCCGGATGATGTCGCCGCGGAGCACCGTATCGGCCGCCGAGGCCTGGATCTCGACGCCCGGGAAATCACCGCCCACCGGCGTGACGAAGCGGTCGCCTAGACCGTGGCCGGTGACACCGGCGAACACGATTTTGCCCTCGAGATCGTTGGCCGGCACACGATGGTGGATGATGTCGGTTATCGAGTAGCGCGCAATGGCGCCGGGAGCGCCACGGAAATGCACCATCATTTGACCGAGTTCATCCACCGGTACGTCAAAATCGCCGACCGCCACGCGAGTAACGCCGCCGGGGCCGAGGTCGAGGCTGAGCGGCGCATGATGCGCGAAATCGTCGACCACCGCCATGAACAGCGGGACGCAATAGCGCCCGTTGAATTCAATCACGGTCGGATATGCGCGCATCAGGCCGTCGCCGTCGGCGTTGATATCGACGTAGCCGACGCCGGCCGCCGCCCGGTTGAGCGACGCGGTTGGCGGCAGGTAGGCGCGCCCATGCATGAGCCGTGGCGGCGCGCCCGCGGCCTTGCGCACGAGATTGTAAGCGACCGGCGGTGGTTCGAGAAATCTGGTGCGATAACCGGTCAGATCGATCCGGCCGGTCTCGGTGATCTGATGGCTGTTGAAGGCGTAAGCGAGATAAGCCGAACCTTGTTCTTTCAGGGCTTCGGCGAAGGCGCGGTCGTTGCTCGAACCCAGCGTCCGCCCGATGGCGCCCGCGCTGATACCGGCGTCACGGAGTTGTTTGGCGATCGTTTCACGCTCTACATCCTCAGGGTCGCGCTCGCTGAAAATCATGTCGAAGCCGACCACTGAAACCTTGTAATCACGCAGCGCCGAGACCAGCCGCGCCATAGTGCTGCGCGGCCATGGCCAACGCCCAAGTTCCGCGATACTTCTGTCGTCGACCGCCGCGATTACGACATAGCCGGTGGGCGGAGAGGGTTTGCGCAACGAATAAAGCCGTACGTCCGCGGATCGCAGCTCCAGGAATTCGAGAAAAGCGGGATGGCGAGTGTAATAGAAGGTGATCAGCGCGACCGCGGCCAACCCCCATACAATCGTCTTGATTGCTCTGGTCCAACTGGTGCTGCCTGTTCGCGAAGCCATGATATGGGTGATACGGCGCAGTAAGCTTAGCGCGCGAGCGTTCAGACCGCTAATTCCGCCACGCAGTTTCACTCGGTTTTGATGCCGTCATTGCATGGGACAGAGCCGCTGTGGCGCGTTCGCCGACGCTTCGGCCACGCGCGCGAGCGCTTTGAACCGCTTGGGGCGAATGCCCCACCAACGCTCACTGCGGCGAAGAAGCGCGAGAGCTATTGCGAAGGGCTGATCGGGTGATGATGGCCCGGAGGAGTACCGTTGTTGCCACTGCTAAAGCCGCCCGCGGCGGCCACACCGCCGACAGTGCCGCCGACAAAGATTCCTGTACCCAGAATAAGCCCGGTCGTACTTGAGAATGCGGTTCCGGCGGTGGCCGTCGCACCTGTCCCCGCTGCCGCGCCACTGATCGAACTCGCGGGCAACGGCGCGCCGGCGCAAGGCACGGTGGTCTTATGCCCGGCGGGAACCTGAACCGGCGGCGCGCCCGGATTGGTCGGATTGCTGACTTCGACGGTGCCGTCATAAACCGACACGTCGGTGAACTGTTTGCAATGCGGATAGCCCTCGCGATTCACACCGCTTTCGTATTGCGTGTCGTACATCGTGCCGCGCGCCGAAGCGACCGCATTGGGCGTATGCACTTCGAAGTTGGGTGGCGTGCCAGGCGTAACCCGCACCAGCGAACGAACCAGTCCGCCGAACAGACTCGCCCTGGTTTCGGCGCGTCCGCCGCCGGGCGCGAGGGTTTGCTGGGTGACGGTCAGCGAGCTCGACTCGGTCAGCTCCAACTGGCTGTTGTCGGTGAGCGTGATAGTCGCACGGCCGTTGGTGCCGGTCGTAATACGGTCGCCGACATCGATAGCCATCCCATAAACGGCCGTCAGCGTCGTGCCCGTGCGTACTACCTTGACGCTGCCGCTCAACGCGGTAATCGAGCCAGCAACAGTCTGCGCTCCCACGGACGAGCCGCAAAGCAAGCCCGCGAGTACCATACAGACGAAGATGGCCGAAGTCGTTGCGAGTGTTTGGGGGGTACGACGAGACGTCACGATACTATTCACCGCTATGGTGGCAGTCCTCTTTAGCCTGCCACTATTTGCCCTGTCAACCGAGCAAAAGGCCAATCGCGCTGAATCTATCAAAAGTAGCATAATCAGCCTTTTATCCGCTGATTGCACCAATCGGGCGGAATTCTTACGCGACCCGCGCCAAGGCCCGTTCGAGCTCATGCAGGTTACCACATGCGACCAGAGAGTCGACTTCCCGCGCGTATTGCCAAATGGCGCTGTCGCCACTGCCCCATCGTTCGGGGGGCTCCGGATTCAGCCACACCACGGCGTGGCAGATTCCGGCGATTTGGCGCAGCAGGTCCGCTCGCGCCGGTCTGCGATTGTTGCGGCCGTCGCCCATGATTACCAGCACGGTGGCACGTCCAAGCAGCGCCGCCCGCCGTTCCCACAGCTCCCGCAGCACGCGGCCGAAATCCGAGCGCGCATAAAAGTCGAGCGGCGGTTCCATCGTGACATGCCCCTGCTCGAACCCGGCTTCCGCCAAATGGTCGATAAAGACGAAACTTTTGACCCGGCGGAAGCATTCGCGCGCCCCCGCCACCATTTCGAGCATCAAGCCGGAAGCATACCCAACCGACCCTGAAATGTCGGCCACAATGAGCAAGTCAATGTGGCGCGGGCGGCGCGAACGCATGCGCAGCTCGGCGAATGCTCCGCCGTGCTGAATCGCCGCGCGAATGGTGCGGCGGAAATCGATTTTGCCTGTGCGCGCGATGCGCAGCCGACGCGACACGCGCACCCGGAAACGGCGCACCAGCGGAACGAGAGCGTCGCGTGCAGCCTCATAGTCGAGCTCCGAGTATCGCGCGAAGGGGATGCGTTCGGCGTTTCTAAGCCTCATCTGACGGGCGGCCTCGGGCCCGGATGCGTCGCCGGTGGCTTCGGCGGCCGCGTCGGGTATGGCGCCGAGGGCAGACT
>JBOHWJ010000096.1:0-4729 GCA_050736495.1 Binataceae bacterium (SeqCode)
GGTAAAGGAAGTCCATCGTGATCTGGTCGAGAATCACGCGCTCGACGCGGTCTTCCGAGCGAAACCGGTTTTCCGTCTGCGTGCCGGCCTGAATGTTACGGAGCTTGGTCTGCACCATGCCGCGCCAATTACCCGGCGTGATATGGCTGATCATCATCACGCGCCAGAGACCGCCGTTGTATTCGATCACCATGCCGGGCCTGAGCTGCGTCGCCTGAATCAACATGATCTGCTTACGTCCATCCTGGAAACAGTTGTGTAAATAGGGAAATCTAACCTACCCGGCGATCCTGCGGCAAGCCACCCCTATTCGGCGCGGATGAGGCTTCTCTCTCGCGCGCACTCACCATAGCGGCCGCGCCGGTGCTCCGCGATAACCATACGGCGAGGTGGCATACGGATTCGCCGGCGGCAGATAGGGATTCACTGGCGATGCGCCATAGGGGTTGGGCGCGTATGGGTTGACCCCGTATCCGCGCGCACCATAAGGATTGATGGCGTACGGGTTCATGCCGTAACCGTAAGGGCTGGTCCCGGTCACCATCACGGGCTGATCGGTATGCGCGCCGGCAGTGTCGAAGGCGCGAATCAACGCCGCACCGAGACTCGGATTGAATCTGACGTTGAAGGCGATTTGTTGCGAGGCGCCTGGAATAATCGCACCGAGCAGCGAGCTGTGCAGCGGAATCGTCCGCACCAGCATTTCATTCTGATAGAGCCCGGCCGAGGCGATATTGCGCCCCGAAATGACTCCGCCGACAAGATAAAGGTTGGCCGCCACTGGGCGCAACGTCGTAATCTGGATGGCCATTCCGATCGGCGGCATCATCATCGGCGGCGCCGCCGTTGCGACACCATTGCCGGTCACGTCAATCGAACTTTCGACGTACTGATCGCCAACGCCGTAGGCGCGGATAGTCGCTTCGCCGCCATTCATCACAAAGCGCTGATCGAAGCTGCTGAAGTCGCCGCCCTCCGTGACCGGAATTCGCTTTACCAGGCGGCCGTCAACGTAGATGCCGGCACGCGTGATGCCGTGGCCCGAGATCTGGCCGATGACTTCGTAACTGGCCGGCGAGGTGCTGACTTCGGCCGTGCCGATAATGTTGATCTGGACGCTGCCAAGATGGCCGCCAATAGTGTGGCGCTTGGAAGGCGAAGGCCTAATTGGGCCGTGACTCGGGATCACCGCGGTGGCGCCATGGCCACCGCTCGAAGGTGAGTCGCGTAACACTTTCACCGGTGGTTCCGACGAGGGCGGCGGTGCCACGTCGGCGAGCGTCTCGGGTGGGGGCGCGGACGCGTCCGGCGTGCCGGAATTCGCCGCTGCGGCTATTGCGGGGTCAAGCACTGAGGCCTCGGCCGAACGCCCATGCACGTCGGCCACGCGCAGCACCATGTCGGACCTCGGATGCTCCAGCCCAAGCGTAAAGTTCACTTGCTGTTCACCAGGGACATTGTCAACCTTGAACGACTTCAGGGCCTGCCCATCCTCGTAAATCCCGGCGCTCTTGAGTGCGGTACCTTTGAAATAGCCCTTAATAGTGACGATGTCGTCTCTTTCAACCCGCGAATCGATAACGACTTTTGGCGCCGCGCCGTCCGAACTCGGAGCTGGCCCTGCCATCGCGGAAGCCGGTGCGGACGCAACTGCGGCCGCTGCCGCATCGCTGGTCGCGGTGGATGGCGCCGTGGCGGACACCGTTGCCATCGCGGGTGAGGCGGCAGCGTCGGCCGTATGCGGCACTTGCTTCGCCAGCGCGTCCAATTGATGGGTAAGCGAAGCCCATGCGCCAGTGCTCATCGCCTTGGGATGAGCCGCGATGGCGGCGTCGACCGCCGCGCGATCAAGCTTGAGCGCGCCGAGCGCTTGCGCCGCGGCGGCCTTGTCGCCGCCCTTGAGCACATGGCTCAACGTATCGGCGTCACCAGCGAAGCTCGCGATCGGACCCAACAGCGGATTCGCGTTGCCGCCACCGCTCTCGGCATTCAGTCCATTGAGCATGCCGAAGGCCTGATTGCTTATGGTTGCCGCCGCGGCGGCAGGGTCGTCGGCATACGCGAGCGCCGGATTGACTGCGGCGATCAAAAACATCGCATAAACCGCTGCGAATACGGCGACGAATCCTGCCCCGTAAACGACTCTCGAAAGGCTATCGGCGTGGCGATTTAGCTGGATGCGCATCGAGCAGCCGCCCCTGCTTCAAATCGTCAGCTCGGCCCGGATGTCGGCCCCGCCTGCTTGAAGCGCGTCATCGCACGTTTCACCTGCAGATGGAGTTTAAGGAAAGCCTCGCCTTCGTCGTGGATAACGAACGCGAGCGTTCCCCCGATTCCGATTATCAGCCCCAGAAGGAATGCTCCCATGTGGTCCCGCCCTCCGGAGAAATTATACTTCAAAGCCGCATTCGGTACGAATCGCGATTGCTCGGTTCAGCCGCGTAAGAGTCGTCCGTGCAAACCTGTGCGCCGTCTTCCGCGCCCCGCGGGCGGATGGACATGGCGAGATCGTGTGTTATCCAGGCGGGCTTGGCGATGTTCGCGGTTGCGACCCCGGATCAGGGGCCGCAACCGCTTGAAAATACGTTGTCAGTGGAGTCGAACCCGTCTACGGAACCTGGGGCCGCGCCGCTTCCCTCGCGAATGACCAGACTTGACCACCGGCGGCGGGTCGGCGGCCTGAGCTGCCGGTTGAAACGCTATCTGTTGCGCGATCAACCTATCCTGCGAACCATCCTGATTATCCGCCGCCGTAATAAACCCGGTCGAACCTGCGGCGCTCTGAATTTGATCGCCTGCGGTCATCGCCAGATAAGCCGATGCCGTGCTCCAGCGAACGCTCAACGCGCCGGGAAGGCCGAGCGCCAGCCCTTGCCGCGCAAGCAGTGGCGAAACCATAAAGGCTCCGATCACCAGATCGTCATTGGAGCTGGTTGTGATAGGCGGCGCGGAAATCGAACTGGTTCCAACCGCCGTCGCCCCGCTGCCCTGCGGCGCGCCGGGGTCGACCGGGGCGGCGGTACTTATGCCCGAGTAACAACCGATCGCGCCTGTAAAAGACGCCGCGAGTAGCAGCGTATGCCAGGTGTACGTCGCTGGCTCGTTGCTGCCCGCGACATGCCAGTAGATTCCTTGCATGGCTGTCAATCCGTTGACGTCATCGCGCACCTTGGTCCAGCCGGCCGGAACCACTGGGTGGTTCGCGGCGTCAACCGCAAGCTGCGCGACACAAACGTCGCCCGCAGTGGCCGTGGATGGCATGGTCAACGGCATCTTGATGAGCAAGAGCGATCCCCCACTGCTGACCGCCGATCCGACGAAGGAGATTTGATTGGCGGACGGTGGCGGAGGCGGGGGTGGCGGATTAGCCGGCTGAAGGGTAACCTGCGCGACAATCAGGCCGTCGCCGGACTGCCCATTTGTAGTGGTAACGGACAGCGCTCCGGTCCCACCAGCGCTAGTCTGAAGCTCGTCGCCGACCGCCGCGGCCAAAAAAGGCGCGATTGTATCGGTCGCGCTCCACCGACTGGTAAACGGCGCAGGCAAATTGACGGTCGCGCCTTCGCCGAAGGCTCCTTCCGCGTCCATGGCCGCGACGAAAATCAAGTCGCCGCCGGTTTGGGTGGTAATCGATGGAGCGGCCACGCCACCGTTCCCGCCCGCGACGGCGCCGCTTCCTTCAGGCGCACCCGGGTCGATGGGAGCGGCGGTGTTCACGCCTGCGTAACATCCGATCCATCCCTCGAAATAGACCCCGCCACCGGTGGTCCAGGTGTAATTGACCTGCTCGCCGCTGCCAGTCAGATGCCAGTACAATGCTTGCGTCGCCTGGAATTGATACTGGTCCGCGCGAATAGCGTTCCAGCCCGCCGGAACCGTGAAGACGTTCGACCCGGTGCTCGCAAGGTCCGCAATGCAAATCACGCCTGCTGGAATTGACGCCGGCATCCCGAGTGTCAACGAGCCGGTCAAGTTGGAACCGCTGCTGCTGAACGTGGAAGCCAGAAAGGAAATTCCGCCGGTCTGCGGTGGCGGGGGTGGCGGAGGGGGATTGGCTGGCCGCAGCGCGGCCTGCTGCGCAATCAAGGCGTCGCTCGACTGCCCATTGCTGGTGGTGACGCCAAGACCGCCTGTAGGCCCGGCCGTGTCCTGAATCCAATCGCCCGCCGCCGCTGCGATAAAGCTGGCACTGCTATCGGTAAAGCTCCAGCGGGTCGTGAATGTCCCCGGCAGATTGATCACGTCGCCCTGGCCGAACGACGTTTCCGCAACCATGGCGCCGCCGACGATAAGATCGCCGCCGCTCTGGGTGGTGATAGATGGTGCGCTGATTTCGGTCCCGCTGCCACTCGTTCCGATGCCGTCCGGAGCGCCCGGATCAATCGGTGCCGCGGTGCTGACACCCGCGTAGCAGGCGATACCGCCATCGTAAAACACGCCGCCGCCGGTGGTCCACGTATAGCTCGACGGCTCGCTGGCGATGCTGACGTGCCAATAGAGTCCCAGTGTCGCGTTGTGGCCATTAATGTCTTCGCGAATCTTGGTCCATCCGGGCGGCACCGCTATCACATTGTCGCCTGAAGCCGCGAGTTGTGCGACGCAAACGTCGCCGGACGGAACACCAACGGGCATCGTGATCGTCATGCTGCCTGTCAGCGTTGAGCCACCGCTGCTCGTCGCGGACGCGACGAACGTGATTCCTGCCCACGCGTCGGCAGCGCCAGGCAGC
>JBOHWJ010000097.1:0-22994 GCA_050736495.1 Binataceae bacterium (SeqCode)
TAACGTGCAGTATGCACGACTCAATCTGGTTCGAGATTAACGGCAAGCCGACTGTAGTTATCGCCACCGACGTGTTCGTCGACGCGGCCGAGGTGCAATCTAAAGCACTGGGTCTGCCGGAGGCGCCGAGAATCTTCGTCGCCCATCCGATCCAGGATGCGACCGACGCTGAGATTCGTGCGAAGGCCGACGCGATCGTCGACAAAGTGATAGCCGCGCTGACGAATTGATTCGGTCTGTTGTACGTGCTTTTTTAGAAACTCCCGTTGAGGCGCGGGTTAGGAAGCGCCTCGACGGAACATAACTGCGGCCAAATCCCGATTTCGCGCTTGCTCGCGCGATCCGGACGCGCCGGAATGAAAGAAGGGTGAGATGATGCTGAATGTTGGTGATCAAGCGCCGGATTTCACCGTGCTGGCGCATGACGGACAGCCGGTTACGCTTTCCGCGTTGCGCGGCCACAAAGTGCTGCTGTGGTTCTTCCCCAAGGCCGATACCCCTGGCTGAACGGTCGAAGGTCGCGGGTTCCGCGACCAATTCTCAGATTTCGAAAAGCGCGACATCGTCATTCTCGGCGTCAGCTTCGATAGCGTCGAGGCCAACGCTGCTTTTGCCAGGAAATTTGATTTCCCCTTCAAGTTGCTATGCGACACCGATCGGCAGCTCGGAATAGCGTACGGCGCCTGCAAAGATCTAAAAGCCGGCTATGCGAGCCGGATCAGCTACTTGATCGACGCGCAGGGCAAGATCGCGTTCGCGTATCCAAAGGTGACGCCAGCCGATCATCCCGGGCAGGTTCTCGCCGATACCTCCGCCAGTTAGCATCTGGCTGAGTCGCCACTGACAGGATCGGCAACGCGCAGCGAGCCGATACGATCACGAGATATGAAACGGCGCGCGGCTCCAACGCCACTACGTCGATCCTCGCCCCGCGTTAGGCGGTTATCCGAGTTTCTCGGCCGGATCGACCCATTGGCGGGCAACCTGCTCAAGGACCTCGGGAATTTTGGAGTCTTCGCCCGGAAGCCGCACAAACGGCACGAACTCGGTCACTCCCAGTTCGCTATAGGTGCGAAGGTCATCCGCCGTGATCCGATTCTGATACGGCGAGATGATTATCTCGATCTTTTTGGGCTCGCGCCCCTTTTCGGCAAGGAGCTCATGCAGTTTGGCAATTTTCACCGCCGCCTGCTCTGGGCCGACGTTCACGCCGAACCAACCATTGCCGTAATTAGCGACGCGGCGCAGCGCCGGCAGACTCTCGCCGCCGAATATCACCGGCACTTTTCCGCCCTGCGCTGGCTTGGGGAAACTTCGCACCTCCTCGAAGCGCAGAAATTCGCCTTTGAAACTTGATTTCGGCTCGCTCCACAAAGCGCGCATCGCCTCGATATATTCGCAGGTTCTTTGCGCGCGCCGCTCGAACGGGATACCAAGAGCGGCGAATTCCTCCGCCGACCATCCGATCCCGACGCCGAGCGCGAAGCGGCCGCCACTCAGGTAGTCAAGACTCGCGATCACTTTGGCCAGCTCGAGCGGATTGTGCTCCGGCACCAGGCAGATTCCGGTCGCAAGCCTGATCCGGTTCGTGTACGCGGCCGCGTAGGCCAGGCCGATGAAAGGGTCGAGCAGGTCGATGGTGCTGCCGGCGAGGAAACGGCCGTCCGCGGAGTACGGATATTTGGATTCGTGATGGTCGAACAGCACGACGTGTTCCGGCGCATAGAGCGTGGCGAAATTGAGCCGTTCGGCATGCTCCGCCACCATTCGAATCGTTCCCGACCGCGCCGCCTTGCCAATCCCGATAGCGGTAATTCCAATTTTCACCGAGAGCCTCCGATCCGAAGCGCATCGCCGCTGCCAGCGCGGCATGTCGTAAACGGCGTGTAACACATTGCGGCGGGTAACGCCTATCGCGCCGCGATCATCGCGCTTGAGGAACGATTCGTCACATGCGAACCACGAAAGCGTGTTCAACGTTAGTGCGGTTTCTTTTTCTGGCCGCGGCGCCCGATTCTGGCCGCGTCAGGATGATTTGTGCGATTCTCCACGGGCACGACCCGGCAGTTTCAAGGGCGCGCCAGTGCGGCTGTCAGCGATGCCTCAGGAAATGCTACTGGAAGATCTCGACCTCGCGGCCATAATCCGTTCCGGCGATCATATCGTCTGGGGCCAAGGCGCCGGCGAGCCCTCGACTCTGGTCGAAAAGCTGTTGGAGCAGCGCCATCGCATCGGCCACGCGAATGTCTTCCTTGGCGGCGTGCGCTCGCAGCGGATGCTCAAGCCGGAACACGCGGACGCGCTCACCTTCACCAGCTTCGGCGCGATGGGGAACCTGCACGGTCTCGCGAGCGCGGGCCTGTTGCGGATCATTCCGGCCCACCTTTCGCAGCTTCACGGCTATTTCGAACAGGGTCTCATTCCCGCGGACGTGGTTTTTGTGCAGTTGAGCGCCGCCGACGAAAACGGTCAGTACAGTTTTGGGATCGCCAACGATTTCCAGCACGTAGCGATGGCGCGGGCGCGCGTCGTCATAGCCGAAGTCAACGATCAATTGCCGTGGACCTATTGCGACCGGCTGGTCGATCCCGCCCGCATCGACTATGTCGTCCGCACGTCGCGTCTGCCCGCGCAGGTCAGGGCACAGCCGATCGGTCCGGTGGAAGAGACTATCGCGCGTCATGTTGCCCGTTATATCGAAGATGGCACGACCATCCAGATCGGCGTCGGCGCGATTCCCGACGCCGTTCTTGCCGGCGTTGGCGACCGCCGCGACCTGGGCATTCATTCGGGACTAATCAGCGACCGTGTCGCCGATCTGATGGAGGCTGGCGTGGTGAGCAATGCACGCAAGCCCATCGACACCGGCATCGCGGTCTGCGCGTTGCTGGCCGGCACCGGGAGGCTTCACCAATACGCGCACAAAAATCGCGCGATTCGACTGTGCACGTATATGCATACGCATCACGCCGAGATTCTCAGCCGGCTCGACAACATCATCGCGATAAACTCGGCTATCGAGGTCGACCTGACCGGGCAGATCAACGCGGAAATAGCCGCGGGCGCATACATCGGCGGGCTCGGCGGACAAGGCGATTTCGTGCGCGGTGTGCAGATGGCGTCGGGCGGCCGCTCCGTGATTGCACTGCCGGCGACCGCGCGTGACGGCGCCATCAGCCGCATCGTGCCGCGCCTGGAAAGCGGCGTGGTCACAACGGCGCGCGGCGACGCCGACGTCATCGTCACTGAATTCGGTGCGGCCGAATTGCGCGCTCAACCGTTGGCCGAGCGCGTCAGGCGGATGGTCGCGATCAGCCACCCTGACTTCCGCGAGGCGCTCGAACGTGCGTCCGGCGAGGTCGCTCGCCGCGGCGGTTGACACACCACCGTCCGGACGCCTGGCCGTGCTGATTTACGACATCGCCATCCCCGCGGTTTCCACCATTTGGAAACGTATTGGGAGCGTCTCTGTTCACGTGCGTCTTGGCGATCTTGAAATCATCGGTGATTCCGGCAATCGGGCGGACGCGTCCCTGTGCGTGTAGTGTCGCGCGATAGGACTCTCTACTAGTCAAAGGGCCGGCGCGGCAGAATGGACGTACTGAAATCGCACTTTAAGCCTGAGGAAGGGCCTTTCCAGCCAGCGATACGAGAGGGCTGCTATGCCGATTGTCGCTGTGAGGCTTATCGCTGGACACAGCAACCACTTTAGCCACCCCGGATAAGCAGCGAAAATCGCAACTGTTCCGAGAATCACCGCGCCGTGGTAGACGTAGAGTCCGTAAGAAATTCGCCCAAGATAGGTAAGCGGCGGATTCAGCATCCATGAACCCGCGCCGATCGTTGCGAGCAGGAACGCACCACATCCAAGCGCAACCGCTGGAAAGGCGAACATGAAGTCTCGTGGAGCCGGATCATCGGACCGAAACAAGCAGCCCGCGCCGAACAGCCACAAGTACGCGCCGATGATGATGAGCCTTCGACGCGAGATTTTTGACAGTGGCCGCGTTGAGCCACCGAGAAAAGCCGACAACAGCAAGCCACATGCAATCGGGTCCAGCCGTGACAGCGTGCCGAGCTCGATCACCGCGGGTGAAAATCCTTCACGAATAAACACCCAGCGACTAGCTATCGACAGTACCCACACCAACGCGCCTGTGACCGCTACTCCTCGGCGCGAAAGATATCGTGCCACCAGCGGCCAGGATAGATAGAACTGTTCTTCGACAGAAACACTCCACAGCGGGTCAGTCACCAATCCTGGGCCGCCTGCCGGCCAGATGCAGCGCCAAAATTGCCAAGGAATATCGCGAGGAAAATGAAGTACGCATTGCTGACCCGTACTATTGGACGGATCCGCAAAACAGCGAAAACCGCGGCGACAAATCCAAGATACAGGGGCCAGATTCGCAGGGCACGCCGGAGATAAAATGAACCGACATTGAGTTTTCCGAACTGCTCTTTTTCGCGCATCAGCAGTTCGGTGATCAGATAGGCACTCAGCGTAAAGAATAGATCCACGCCAAAAGTGCCTATGTTCGAGAGGAAAAGTGGACTCCCCAGTACCGCGAACAGGTGACAGACGAACACCGAGAGAAAAGCGAAAAAGCGAAGGCTGTCCAATTCAGGGACATAGAAGCGCGATGCTCCTGGTCGCAGCTCTGGCTCTCTTAAGCGCCGGGTGAGTTCCGCTGGCATGTTTTATAGCGTTACAGTTGGACATGACGAGAGGCAACCCGCTTGATTCGTTCTGTTTGTCGGAGGTTATCATCTTCGCCGATCGTCGCTTCCAATTGCGCGATAGGCCCATCGCCACTCCTCGTTCTCCGCCGCTCAAATGTCCGAACATTTTCCCGGTCAGCCGTTGGCCGAGTGCGCAAAGCGGATGGTGGCGATCCGTCACCCCGGCTTCCGCGAGACGCCCGCACGTGCGTGCGAGATCGCTCGCCGCAGCGGTTGAAGCGCCACCATCCGCATGCCTGGCCGTGCTGTATGCGCGCGCTACTTGAGACCCAGTTCCTTTAGCGGCCCGCGGTCAGAGACCGGACTGCGCGAGGTTCCTGCAGTGAGCTTCATCGATCCGGGCGTACGCTGGAACGGATCTGGCAGATCGATCTCACGGGCGTATTCCTTAAGCGCCGGCATGACCTCCTGTGCGAACAGACGCATACTGGTGCGGCGATCGTCGTTGCCAACCGGCCCCTGGATACTGAACATGATGAAAACGCCTGGCCGCAGGACGCGCAGGATCGTTTTGATCTTCGGAATCACGGACTTGGGCGTACCGGCGATGACCTGGTAATTCTCCTCGACTTTACGCAATCCGGCGCGCAGCTTTCGCCGAACCTCACCATAATCGACAGGACCGCTGTCACCTTCTTCCATTTGTTCACGCAGTTTCTCACCGCTCACGCCGAGCCATGTACTGGTCTGCTGCTTGGCGAGCATGCGGATGGCGCCCTTGGAATTGTAGCCGGGTGGCATCGTGAATTGCGGTGCAGAGAACGCATTCTGGCCGCCGCCGTAAACGAAATTGTCAGCAATCGTTTGGGCCTTCTCTTGGGTTTCGGCCAGAACCGTCGGAATCAGGTAGCCAAAGTTTTCGGGTCCGGCCTGATAGCCATGCTTGGCGGCCTCGTCGGCATAGTAGTCCCATAGATCGCAGGTGGGGCCGAGTTGAGTGCCGAGGCCGATGTAGGGATAGCGGTGGTCGGCGCACCACTTCACGGTCTCGGGACTGATCACGCCGGGAATCCACATCGGCGGATGCGGCTTCTGGTAGGGCAACGCCCACGGATTAACGTGGCGATAATGAAAATGTTTGCCTTCGTAGCGCCATGGGCCGGGCCGCGTCCAGGCCTGCACGATGAAGTCGTGGGCCTCGTTGAACAACTCGCGGTTGTAGGCGGGATTGGCGTTGTTGAAAAACTGCTCGCTACCGGCGCCACGAACCCATCCGGTGACCAGACGGCCGCGCGAGATCAGATCGATCTCGGCCAGCTCCTCGGCCATCCGCAGCGGATGCTTAATGACGGGAAGCGGGTTGCCGATGAGAACGATGCGAACGCGCTTGGTGCGATAAGCGAGGATGGACGCTTCAATATTCATCACGGAACCCATGCAGAACGGGTTGCCGTGATGTTCGTTGAGAGCAACTATGTCGAAACCGAGGTCCTCGGCATAGCAATTTTCGTCGAGATAGTAGTGGTAGTCTTCAGACGCCTTCTCATGATCGAAGAAGCGGTTGGAGACGGCGAAATAGCCGCGATTGCGCAAGATTTCCTCTTCGGGGAGCCATCGATAGGGACGCTCGGTGAAATAGCCTATCTGCATGTGCGTACTCCTGTTCGCTTTGGGCAGTTACGCCGCGAGAAATTTGCGGACAACGCGTTCGAACTCGGCGGCCCTTTCGATTTCCGGACGATGGCCTGCGCCTTCGATTTCGGCGACCTGCGCGCCGGCGATCGCCTTGCGATACGCGTCGATACATCCGCGCGGCACCACCTGGTCGCGCGTGCCCCATATCAGCAACGTGGGCGTCGTGGCGCCACGCAGCAGGTACGGAAGGCTCGGGTCGTGCATGTAAGGCTCCCAGCCAATACGGGCGGTTTCGGCGCGCGCGTCCTCGAAAGCCTCGAAGCGCTCAGGCGTCATCTGGCCGCCGTAAATTTTGCCGTACTCGGGAGTATTCGCAGGATCGGCGATAGTCGCGAGCAGATGACGGCGGATGGTGACGGCGAAGAAGTCCATGATTTCGCCCTCCGCGGGTTTGATGCCCATGGGAGCGACGAGCGCCATGTGCGACATGATCCTAGGGTCGGCGGCGGCCATCTCGGCCGCTATGTAACCGCCGGCCGAGAAGCCAATGACGTCGACCGGATCAAGGCGCATATTACGCACAACCTGCGCGTAGAAGCCCCCGAGATCGCGGTAGTTGCGGGTCCAATCGATGCGCGGGGTCTTGCCGAAACCCGGCTGCATCGGGATCAGCAATGTGCGATCCCGCGCTAAGCTCTCATTCCACGCCATCCAGCCCGGAAATCCAAGTTCGTCGTGAAAGATGAGAAGCGGTTTGCCGGAACCGCCGCGGATGAAAACCAAATCATCGCCCGCGAAGTTGACGGTCTCTTCGATGAAGTCTGCCACAATGTCCTCCTCGGGCTCGTTAGGATGCCCGGGCCGTAAGAATCGGCACCGCCTTTTCTTCGCAGTATTCAGGCGTCGGTGTCAAACCCTCACGAACCGCATGCAGACTTAACTATATTCCGACGTGCCGGCATCGAATATAGAGTGCTGCTTCATGCGTATTACGATGTCGCGAAGTTTCAAGCAGGTTCAGCGACGGCGCGTCATCCTGGTGACGCTCGCCGTCAGCCTCGGTTTGTGTTGGTCAGTGAGCTATCCGCCGGCGCGCGATGGTTACGCCGCTGACACCGCGCAAACGGCACCTGCGCACAATGCACCGTTCCAGAATCTGCAAGCGTTGCGACCGCTGATCGACACCGGAATGCTGCCCGATCTGCGATGGCCGAATTTTACCGACTACCGCACGGACGTAGGAAAATTCTACGAGTCGGGCGGATATGCGCTTGCCTGGGTTCAGGCTAATCAGGCGACACCGCAGGCACTGGCGATGATCCAGCTTTTCAAACAGGCGTCGCTCAAGGGCCTCAACCCGGAGGACTACGATGCGTCGCGCTGGGACGCGCGACTGGCGAAGCTTCAATCGCCAGCCTCGCCGCAGGCATCGACTGATCTCGTACGATTCGACCTGGCGCTCACCGTGTGCGCGATGCGCTATATTTCCGACTTGCATATCGGAAGAGTCAATCCGCGGCACTTCAAGTTCGGTCTTGACGTCGGCTCAAAGCGATATGACCTGCCCGAACTACTGCGAAATCAGATCATCGCGGCGCGCGACGCCAACGCGGCAATCGCGAAGATCGAGCCTCCGTACGCAGGTTATCGACGCGCCGAGGTGGCACTGGCACATTATCTAAAACTCGATGCCGAAGGTGATGGCGCGGGTTTGCCGGTGCCGGAGGAAACTATCCGGCCGGGTGATTCATACGCCGGAATGGCGCAGCTCATCTGGCGTTTGCGACAACTCGGCGATATTGGCGCCAACAGCGACGTATCAGCCGAGGCCGGCGTTTACCAAGGCGACGTGGTAAACGCGGTCAAGCACTTCCAATGGCGCCACGGGCTCGAGCCTGATGGTCTGTTGGGCAAGGGGACCATCGCACAGCTCAACACGCCGCTGAGCTATCGCGTGTGGCAGCTACAGCTCGACCTGGAACGCTATCGCTGGCTGCCGCCGCACTTTCCCGAACCACCGATCTTAGTCAATATCCCCGAGTTCATATTGCGCACGATGCGGCGGCAACCGGCGAGCTTCATCTACATGAACGTGGTAGTTGGCAAGGCTTATCGCTCGCAGACGCCGGTCTTCGCCGAGAATATGAAGTACGTTGTCTTCCGGCCGTACTGGAATGTTCCGTCCTCGATCCAGCGCTCGGAGTTGGTGCCCAAAACCACCCGCAACCGCAACTACCTGGCAAGCCACGGCTATGAAGTTGTGAATGGCGCCGGCGCCGTGGTTACTTCCGGTAGCGTCTCGGACGATGTACTGAGTGGACTTCGTGCCGGACGACTACGTATCCGCCAGAAACCGGGACCGAAAAATTCACTGGGCCTGGTCAAGTTCATTTTCCCCAACGATTACAATGTGTACCTGCACAGCACACCATCGCCGCAGTTGTTCTCGCGCGCCCGCCGCGATTTCAGCCACGGCTGCATCCGGGTTCAGGACCCGGTCGCGCTGGCTGCATGGGTGCTGCGCGACAATCCGGACTGGAACGTGGAAAGGATTCGCGCGGTAATGAATGGCGATCGGACCGTGCAGATAAATCTCGTGAAACCTATTCCAGTCCTCATACTGTATAGTACTGCGGTGGTCGATCCGGACGGTACTGTCCGCTTCTTCGATGACATCTATGGATATGACGCTTCATTGGAGAAAGTGCTGGCGGGCGGCTATCCGTACCCGTGAGCCGCACCGAGCGTCGAAGCCCGGCTCTCCCGGAAGGTCTTTACGGATTCCGCCGCGCTGGCGTACTGATGCTGGGTACGGCGGTTGAATTTCGAGATACGCGAAAAGCTTTGCGCCATACTGGGAGGTGAGCCATGTACGACCTCGTCCTGAAAGGCGGGACTGTAATCGACCCGTCGACCGGTCTTCACGGTACTCACGATCTCGCGATACGGCAGGGCGCGATTGCACATATCGCTCCGACGATTCCGCGCGAGGAAACCCGGCGCGTCATCGACGTGCCGGGCATGATCGTGACGCCTGGCCTGATAGACCTGCACGCTCATGTGTTTGAAGGCTTCACCAGCGCCGGTGTCCATCCCGATCTCGGCGGTGTCTACGCTGGAGTCACGACGATCGTTGATGCGGGCAGCGCGGGATGCGCGACGTTCGAGGGTTTCTCACGTTACATCCTGCCGCAGTGCAAAACCGAAGTAATCCCGTTCCTCCATATCTGCCAGACCGGACTCGCGACCATCCCCGATATCATCGCTGAGAGCAGCATCGACTTCGATGGCACCTTGCGCGTGGCCCACAAGCACAAGGGTCTGATCCACGGCATCAAGGCGCGGATGGTGTCGCCCGCGCTGGAAATTCTCGGAATGGAGATGCCCCGGCTGGCAAAGCGGGCCGCACGTGAAAGCGGAATCAAGCTGATGGTTCACATCGGCGACACGGAAAAACGCTACGACCCAACCGTCATTCGCCGCCTGCTGCCACTGCTCGAGGAAGGTGACATTCTCACCCATTACTTCACCGCCAACCCGGGCGGCGTGCTGGATGGCAACGGACGGTTGGTGGCCGAGGCTTGGGAAGCGGCAAAGACCGGGGTCTGGTTCGATACCGCCCATGGGCGGGCGAACTTCAGCTTCGACGTTGGCCGCCGCATCATCGACCAGGGTCTGTTGCCACACTGCATCAGCACGGACCTCACGGTGCCCGGCCGACTCAGAGCCGTGCATAGCATGACGGAGATGATGACCCGTTTTCTCGGATTGGGCTTCACCCTGGAGCAAGTGATCACGATGTCTACGGCCAACCCGGCCAAGGCTATCGGCGCGGCGGATCGGCTAGGGAGCCTGGCGGTGGGAAGACAGGCCGACATCTCAGTGCTTCGAATCAATGAAGGCGAGTGGGTGGTATACGATGTACTCGGCGCGAGTTTGCGCGTCACTCGAGCCGTCGTACCGGTGTTGACGCTGAAGCGCGGCGAGATGTTCAGAGCCGACTGGGGCCCGCGGCCATGGGGCTGGGAGCCCGACCCCATTCCTCTTGGAGGCGTCGCCTTCAAAGGCTGTTGCTGAGCAGCGCTTGTCCTGCGGCGAAGATTGCGGTGCCATACTCGATTAGGCGAACGCAACGAAAATAAACGGGCGCGAGTTTTATCTCGCGCCCGTTTATTTAAGTTCGAGAGGTTTTTTATCAGCGCGCGGGAGGGCGGCGCAGCAATTGGCCTGGCAGTGCACCCGTATGCTCGTTGTTGCGCAGCACCACCTCACCGTTGACAACCGTGGCCATCAGGCCAGCGGCCTTCTGTTTGAGGCGACGCGCTCCGGCCGGCAGGTCATGTTCGAGCTGCGGCATCATCGGCGCGATCGTATCGGGATCGAAGACGATCACATCGGCGGCATAACCTTCGCGCAGCAGACCGCGCCCCGCCAGACCCCACTGCGAGGCCGGCACGAAGGTCAGCATCCGAATCGCCTCTTCCAGTGTCAGCGCCTGCTTCTCGCGCACCCAGTAGCTCAGCACGTGGCTTTGCAGAGACGAATCCATGATCTGCGAGACATGCGCGCCCGAGTCCGAGAACGTGACGACCGAGCGCGGATTACGCATCATCTCGAGCACGTGGTCCTGGTTTTCATTGGCGAGCGGCTGCAGAAAGAATTGCTTCAGATGTTTTTCCAGGGCCAGGTCGATAATCACGTCGACCGGATCCTGGTTACGTTCGGCCGCGATTTCCGCGACCGAGCGATGCGGCGGATTGGCCTTATCCATCACGAACAGCCACTTGAAGTTGGCGCGGCGCGGCTCGGCTCCGACCGCACGGCGATCGCGCGGCTGTTCGCGCGCCGCTTCGACCAGCTTCGCGCGGGTTTCCGGATTACGCAACGCCGCTTCCTGTTCGGCCAGTGGCAGTTTCCGGATATCGCGCCACACCGGCAGGTTGTCGAACGGCATCGTGGTCTCGAACGAGAGCAACACGTTGAGCGAGCGACTGTGCACCTGGACGAACATGCGGCCGCCGGCGGCGGCGGTTTCATCCGCCAGCTTGAAAAACGGGCGCCAGTAATCCGGCGCGCGCCGCGAGCTGAACATGCCGTAGGTCACCGGCACGCCGCTCTCGACCGCCAGCGCCTTGAGGCGATCCTGGTACTCGCGAATCCGCTCGGGGTCGAGCCCGGTATCTTCGCCCGCAATCTCGAATACTCCGGAACCTTCTTCACCCATGACGCCAACCAATTGCCGCACTTCATTCCAATTCGCGAGGCGGCTCGCGACTGGCTGGCCGGACGGCGTCTGATGGTTGCGCGTACGCGAGGTGGTGAAGCCGATGGCGCCGGCGCGAATCGCCGTGCGCACCTCGCGCTTCATCGCCGCAAGCTCTTCGTCACTCGCCGCGCTGCTGAAGGCGCGCTCGCCCATGACGTACGTGCGCAACGCCGAATGTCCGATATAGGCGGCGTAGTTGATACCCTTGGGCGTCTTGTCGACTGCATCGAGGTATTGCGGGAAGGTCTCCCACGACCACTTGATTCCCGCCTGCATCGCCTCGGGCGCGATGTCCTCGGCGCGCTCGAGGTTGCGCATCACCAGGAGCTTGTCTTTCTCTCCGCATGGCGCAAGCGAGAAGCCGCAGTTGCCCATCACGACCGACGTGATGCCGTGCCAGCAGGAGCAGGTGCCGAGGGGATCCCAGAAAACCTGCGCGTCCATGTGGGTGTGGCCGTCGATAATGCCGGGGGTTACCACGTGACCTTCGGCGTCGATAACTTCTTTCGCGCTGTCGTGAATTCGGCCGATCGACACTATGCGGCCCTGCGCGATACCGACGTCAGCGCGATAACGCGGCAGCCCAGACCCATCAACGACAGTGCCGTTACGAATGACTAGATCGTATTGCATTCTTTTCCTCCTCAGTCAGAGGGGCGCCGCGAGTGCGTTCTGGCGACTCCGCGACGTTGCCTCCCTGCTGTATTGCCGACATGGCTTCAAATCGAATCTTATCAGCAATTTTGAGATAAACAACGGAAACTTGAGCCGAAGCCAACAAGTATCCGCAACGTCCCGCCTCGGCGCCGGCGCTTCGCTTTACGCCAAATCGATGCTCGACTATGTTGCGATCAGGCCAATCAGGGTAGTTGCGGAGGTTCTATGAAAGTCGGGCTGACCCTTCAATTGACGAGTTTCGGGGGCAAATCCGATCTCCAGACCTACCAGGAGGAACTCGCGCTCGGCGATCGCGCCGAAGCCGCAGGTTTCGATTCGGTCTGGGCGCTCGACCATCATTTCACCGGCTACGTCATGTCGCCCGACCCAACCCAGTTGCTCTCCTACGTTGCCGGACGCACCAGGCGCGTTCAACTTGGCACTGCGGTTATCGTGCTGCCATGGCACGATCCAGTCTCGGTAGCGGAAAAAATCGCGCTGCTGGACGTAGTCTCGGGCGGGCGGACCATCTGGGGATTTGGCCGCGGCGCCGCCAGCATCGAATACGCCGGCTTTCGCATCCCGCAGGAGGAAGCGCGCGAGCGCTTCGTCGAATGCGTCCTCATCATCCGCAAGGCGCTTACGCAGGAGCATTTCTCATTCGACGGCAAGTTCTACAAGATTCCCGAGATTGCCATTCGTCCGCGCCCGATCTCGCGTCCCGAGCAGCGCTTCTACGCTTCCAGCGTGAGCCCGGAATCGGCCGAGATCATGGCCAAGCTCGGCCTCGGCGTGCTGATCAATGTGCAGCGCAGTTGGGAGGACACCGCCGCCGACTACCGGCGTTATTGCGAGACCGCGATTGCCGCGGGCCATCGTCCGCGCCCGCCGGTTGGAACTTTGAACGTGCTGGTCGCCGACGATCCGCATGAGGCGGCGGACCTTGCCGCGCGTCACATGGAGGAGATCTTCGACTCTATCGATCGTCACTATCGCTTCTCCGACGGCCATCTGTCGCAGGTGCGGGGTTACGAGTATTACGGCAAACTCGCCAAGACCTACACCAAGCTCAACGCCGACGCCGAAGCCCGCGCCAAGGCGGCCGCCTTCTATCGGAGTCTGCACGCGTCCGGAACCCCTGCCCAAGTGCTCGAAAAGTTCCGTTATATTCATGAGATAGTGGCATTTGGGCATCAGTCGGCAACCTTCCGCATCGGCTCGATACCGTTTCCGAAGATGGAGCAGAGCTTCAAGCTTTTCGCCGAGAAGGTGTTGCCGGTGCTGCAACACGATCCGGCCTTCCAGGTTAAGGGCGAGACGGAAACAGACTACGCTGGCGCGACTGCGCGGAATTAGCCGCGGCGCGAAGGCGCAAATCACGAACCGAATTCAGCGGCGGACTTTTGGCCGAACAGCCCTGCGGAGGCAGCCATGATCGTTCTTGTGGCGAAGATAACCGTAAAGAGCGGGCGCGAACAGGAGTTCGAGCGAACCATGCTCGCGGCCGTCCCTAAGGTGCGTGAAGAGCCCGGTAACCACGCTTACATATTTAATCGCGCGAAGGATAATCCGCGTATGTTCATGTTCTATGAGCAGTACGGGGATCAGGCGGCGCTCGAGGCCCATCGCGCTCATCTCAAGGAGATGGGCATCGACTTGGCCGCCTTCTTCGACGGTCCGCTGGTCCGCGAGTGGTACGACCTGATCGCCTGAGAATCCCGCGGCTCTAGCGCGGGCCGCGATGGAGCACGCCGCCGGCTTCGAGTTTCCGAATGCGATCGGGCGTATAGCCGAGGTAGTCGTGCAAAACGGCTTCGTTGTGCTCGCCCAGCGTAGGAGCTTCCAGTTCGAGGTGCCCGGGGAATTCGGAAAAGCGCAGCGGGAAGCCCGGAAGCTCGAATTCACCCAGGAAACGATCGCTGACCGTTCGCACCGTGCCGCGTTCGCGCAGATGCGGATGATTCATCGCCTCTTCGGTCGTCAGCACCGGCGCGAAAGGTACACGGTGTTCTTCGAGCAGGCGCATCGCTTCTTCGTCACTCGGCATCGAATCAAGCCAGTCCTGCACGATGCGCCTTATCTCTTCGGCGTGAGCGACGCGGCCTGGAATATCCTTGAGGCGCGGGTCGGCCGCGAGTTCGGGCTTGCCCATCGCGCGGCACAAATAGGGCCATTGATGATCGATGCCGGCGATGATGACGATGGGATTACTCTTGCCTCTGAAGATTCCCACCGGGCAGACGAGCTGATGCTGTGAGCCGTTGCGCGGCAGGCGCATCGCGCCATGGCTGGCGCTCAATGTCTGAACGTTGACCTCGTGGTAGCTGAAGTAGCAATCGAGCAGCGACGTTTCGATAAACTGACCCTTGCCGGTGCGCTCGCGATAAAGCAGCGCGGTCGAGATCGCACCCATCGCATGGACGCCGGTGGTGATGTCGCCGATGCCGACCTGTGGAATGATCGGAAGCTGATCGGGATAAGCCAAACCGTCAAGCACACCGGAATAGGCCGATCCTATGTAATCGTAGCCAGGACGATTGGATAAAGGCCCGGTCTGTCCCAGCGACGAAATCGAACACATGATTATTTTCGGATTGAGCGCGCTGACAGTCTTGTAATCAAACCCCATCCGCGCGATCACGCCGGGCGCGAAATTCTCGACCAGCACGTCGACTTTCGGAACCAGTTCGCGGATGAGCGCGGCGCCGGCCGGATTCTTGATATTCAGGCACAGACTTTTCTTGCCGCGATTCTGCTGGACGTAGTAGGCGCTGCGTCCGTCGTGGATAAATGGAAAGGCACGCGAATAATCACCGATCGGCGCAATTTCCACCTTGATGATTTCGGCACCCAACTCGGCCATATAGCGCGTCACCGTCGGGCCGGCCAGGAATTGCGTGAAGTCCAGAACTCGATAGCCGTCGAGCACGTGTTTGGGCATGTCAGTCATTTCCGCTACGCCTCCCCGTCGCCGAGCAACAATTCGCATCGTTAGGATGCGAACGCAAGGGAAGTGCGAGCGGGCGCGCCGCCGCACTCGAAACGCCGCGCCACTTCGTAATTGTGATCATCGCTCGATGTAAACCGCGGGGTGGCAAGGTCGAACGGATAGCGCGTACAACCGAACCACATGCGAGTATCACCGTCGCCCATTCGACAGTCCAAGTAAGGCGCGCAGCTTGGGCTTGAGCAGGTGCACGAGTTCGGCCTCCCAGCAGATGTAACTGTCGGGGATATCGAGCACCACCACCTTCTCCGCGAGCGTCGCGCCAAAGCGGTCGCGGATAGCGCGCCGATGCGCCTCTTCCATGACGCAAATAACGTCCGCCTCCGCGGCCAACTCCAGGCTGATTTGATTCTTGGCCCAAGGCTCCGTACCGGCCGACGTCACCCACATCGGCGCGCACATCTCCGCCAGCACCATGGCGGCTGTGGGGCTGCGATCCATATTCCCCGTGCAGACCATCAGCACCTTCTTCATAACAACTTTGCCATCCTGACCGACGAGCCACGGCTTCGCTTCCGGAATCAACAAACAGACCGCTTATGCACGCGCGGGGGACTGATTCGCAATTTTCGCCATCCCGCCTCGCTTGGCGCACGCACCGAACACCAGGGCGCCGCGGCGGGTTTTCACCCCGGCGGAATGTCGCCGAAGACCTTCGGACCGGGATATGTTGCGGATGACCTCACGCGCCGCGACGCCGCCGAATCACGCGCGGAGTGCGAGGCGTGCGGCTCGCTTGGCACTGCGCTTTCCTATTCCGCTTCCGATATTCCCCAGTTCCAGGCGTCGTAGCCGGGCGCATAGTGCATGTTGTTCTGCGCCGGATTGCGGTTGACCAACGGGCGCATAAACAGCGGATGCCGCATGCTGCGCACTTCGTGCTCAATGCTGAACAGCATCTTGCCGTTCTCGGGATCGACGATATCCTTGAATCGATACTGATGCTGGTCGCTTTCCTCGCAGATGAGGTCCCGCTCCAAAAGGCGGCGATACGGACCCGAGAAGTCGGCTACGTAGACCTGGATGTGGTGGCCATCATACGGCGCTAGCGGACGGTCGGTCTCACGGAAAACCAGGTGCTGCCAGTTACCAACCGAGACGCGCGCATAACGCCCGTGCTCATCCTCGGCGACCGTCGCCGGGGTGCTGATCATTTGCTGGTAAAACCGCGCGATTCCATCCGCGCTGCCGGGAGGAGTGTCGAACTCCACGTAGGGGATGCCGAGCATGACGCGGCCAAAGCGCGGATTGGGCTCATAGCAATGATAGCGATTACCCCATGGACACGTCGCCTCGACGAACCCCTCTTCCTCCCGGAAATCGAAGCGGGTGCCCGTGAGCAGCTTGCGTACTTTGCCCAGACGGCGCACCAACGCTTCGCGGTCCGGCATCACGAGACCGACATGGCCGCGTAGTACCTGTTCCTTCCTGCCGGGCAGATGGATTTGGCTGCGCCCGATGTTGATCCACATGTTGTTGGTGCTGGTCATCATGTAAGGATCGCGCGTCAAGCCCAAGCCGGCCACGTAAAACAGCGTCGCCACCTGCTGATCGGGTACGGTGACGTTAACATGCTCGAGCGCGACGATATTGCCGAGATCTTCGGCGCCACGGTCATAAGGACGCTCCATCTGGACCTCCATTTCGGTCTATCGGGTCTATCCCGATATGAGCGATTAAATCCCTAATGCCATGATTGCCCAAGCAAGGGCTAGAGGTCCATCCCCGCGTGCGCCGCGAAAGCCGTGCTTTTGGGCGGATGCTCCAGGAGCGAGAGCCGTCCGCCACGCTGATCAAGCGTATACGCGCGGATGTTCCCGGTCTTCCAACACGACCATGCACTTACGGCTGCTCCACGCAGCACTTCTGAATTTCCGTGTGCGCCTGGTCCGTATCGATCGGATCGAGGTGAGGATGGCCGGTCAAGACGCCCCACCCTATCTCCTCTTTGACATAGTAGACTCGTGGTTGCGCGTCGATTTCCACCTCGTCGGTGGTCTCGCCGCCTTGCACCGTGCATACGATTTGCTGTCCGGCTGGAACGACAAAGGCATGATAGCCGCCCGGTCCGATCCGCGCCGTGTCTTCATCGCATGTCACCGGCGGAACCAGCAGCGATCCCCCATAGCTGTAAGGCCGGTAAACGTAAATCACCGAATGATCCGGGGGTGCGTAAGCCCTTCGAAACGGACTGCCCTGAACCGCACACCCAGTAATGAAGGTACATGCGGCGCCGAGCAAAATTGCCGCAAGCCGGCGCCTCATTTGCCCAACGGACCGCCGGGAGATTGGCCCGAACCGGCGACGGCCTGCGCCAGACGGTCGGCGTCGCGGTAAAGTTTCTGATCGATTCGATGCCGCACTTCCGCGCGAGCGGCTTCCTCCAGTTCCCGATGAGTCGGTTCCGAGTAAAGACTGTACGACCTCGAAACGTAAGCCTTCGCTGTGTAGTCACCGAGTATCCTGTCACCCTCGACAACCGACAAAGACGCGAAAGCCGTCACACCGTAGTCACCCAGCGGAGCGCCCGCGTACGTGACCGGATCCAGCGCGGTCACAATGAGCGGAATGTGGTGCTCGTCGTGGGTTAATTCCTCACGATAGGAAAAGGTCACCGGCGAAGTATCGGACAGTGACATCGCCACGGCCGGCGGCAACTCATTCACGTCGCCGTTAACCAACCGGCCCCTAAACGGCAGTGGCTTCGCCGGCGCCGGCACCATCGCCATGTGCGGCGCGGTGATGGCCGGTTGCCGAACGGTGCATCCGAAGGCGATAGTCGCGGCAAGCAACGCAGTCAGAACAAATGTACGTTTCATGATTATGGCGTGTTGCCGAGCAGACCCCTTGTAGCGCCACGCTATTGTTCAATTCCGCGCTCCACCATGCAACTCGGTGTTTCTTTCCCGGATACTAACTGACGTGTACGTCGGCCATTGCTTCCGGCGTCGCCGCACCCGGCGTCTCGTAGCGCGCAATAAAGTTCGGGCGCCGCCACGCAATGAATGCCGGGAGGATCAACACACCAACGATGAGGTTGGCAATCATCAGGAGAATCAGCAGCACGCTCATTTCGTTGTGGAACAGCAGCGGAGAAAATACCCACGGCAAAATCCCGCCGACCATCACCACAAACGTGGCAAAGACCCATAGCCCCGTGGTGCGCAGCGCCGTCGCAATCGCGTTGTTCAGCGTCAGTCCTTCGCTGACTTCATCGCGAATCCGCGCGACGGTATAGATTCCATAGTCGATACCCAGACCGATACCCAAGGAGATCACTGGAATTGTATCGACGGTAAGTCCGATATCGCTGCCAAACATGTAGATAAACGCGGCGACGTTGGCCATCACGCATGCCAGCAAAAACAGCACGGCCGCGACTGGCGAGCGAAAGATGATTCCGCAGCAGATCAGAATCGCCGCGAGTGTCAGTGCCAGGTTGATAAAATTCAGCCGCGGAATTACATCGTCGACGGCTAGGTATAAGCCGGCATCACCGCCGAGAAAACGTACCTTGACGTGGTTGATGGTCGGGTCCGGCGCCACCCGCTCCCTCACGAAAGTATTGAGGTCATCGCGCAGGCGGCTCAGCCGCGCGTATGTGTGGTCCGGCAGTAGTATGCGGATACACGAACTCGTCATCGAGGGCGAATGGGCGAAGAAACTGTAGACTTCGTCGGGAGCCGTACCGCTGAAGAAAAATCCCCAAAGGTTGGCACTCAAGGCGTCGCTGTATGGCATCGCCATGTATTTCGGGAAGCCGTTGTGCAGCAGCATGTCCATCGGCTTCGTCGCCAGCGTGCCAAACCCCAGAACCGCAATCGCGTCGCCCCGGCTCATCAGATAGTCGGCCAGGTCGTCGGACATCCGCAAAGGGGCAACGCCCACACCGGATTGCGGATCCGGATAGTTGGGCGTGTGCAAAACCACCCACCCGTAATCGGTCGGAATGAATTTGGCGATTTCCGCAGTGTCCCGATTTACCTTGGCCTCGGGCCGGTAAATCGGAGTGCCCTGCGTCTGGAAGCCGATTTGCACACCTCGGCTCGAGACGATGCCGATCACGAGAAAGACCGCGCCGCCCGCGATAAGCGCGGTACGCAGAGCGCCGGGCGTAACTGGAACCCGGGCCAGCCATTCACCGAACGCATGGCGGCCTGTGCCGCTCAGACGGTTGAGCCAGCTTCGCTCATAGACTTGCGGACGCTTGAGGTAACTCATCAGGATCGGCTGGAGCACGAACACCATCGGCAGACTCGCCCCCAACCAGACCGCGCCGCCAAAACCAATTTGCTTCAACGCCGGGATGTCGCCGACCGCGATAAAAATGATGCCGGCGACGTTCGCAAGAATAGCCAATAGCCCCGGCGGCAGCATCACATTGGTGGTCGTCGCGCATGCGGCCATCTTGTCGTCAGTACGATCAAGTTCATTGTAGTAGCGCCCGTGCCACTGGATACCGTGACTCAGATCGCGCGCCGTCAGAATAAACGGAATCACCAGCATCGCCGGATCGAAGTTGAATCCCATCAGGCTCATGAAGCCGAGACCCCATATCGCCGAGCAAATACCGGTCACGATTGGCGCCCACCAGCCGCTGCGCCGTCCGAGGCTCAGGTACAGAAGTATCAGCATCAGCGCGACCGCGAGCGCGAAGATGATCCCAATACGTGGCAAGTAATGATAACCCCACGCCGAAAACATTACCGCGCCGCTCACGTAGATACGGGTATTGGCGTCCTCGTGCTTATGAATGATGTCCTGAACGCTGTTGAAAAGAGCGCCGTAATCGAGCCCTTCCTCGTTGAAGCTGGCAATTACCAGCGCGCCCTTCAGGTCGTAGGTGATATCGCCCGCAAGCTGTTCACGATGGGCCAATACGGCGTTCTTCAGATCATCGAGTTGCGCCTGCGTTTCCGGCACCTTCGGGTACATGAAGGGGGTGGCGACCAGGGCGCCGGGAAGCGCACGCGCGTAAACGACACGATAAGAGGAGAGCGAGAATACTTCGTTATGGTTGACGCCCGGAAGGGCGTTAACCGCCGTGGTGATGTCCTGGATAGTATGCAACATCTTGAAGTTGAAGATGTCGCCCTTTTGCTGGCGTATCAGCACAACTAGCGTCTGCGCGCCGCCATATTGCCGGCGGAACTCGCGATAGAGCTGCGTATTGGGATGATTGGCGGGAAAAAAATCATCAAAGCGGGTTGCGATCGGCACGTGCACCGCCCAGTAGGCCATGAACACGGTAATCGCTATGAGGAAGGCCCCGATGGGCGCTCGATGCCGCAGGATACGCTCGCCCAGCCCCCAAGACCTCTTGCCATTGACAACAGCCATCGCTAACGCCGCTCCCCAAAAGTCCCCGTATTGCATGGATTGCGGTCGCCCGCGTCCCCTGGCGGCCAATCGAATCCAAGGTCCTTCTCTTACATGATTTGGCGGGCACCCGTATAGGCCCAAAATTTGACTATCGCGGAGCCGGGTATTTTGGGAGAGGCGGCCGTACGCCTCGCCACCGTAAGATCCGATTGCGCCAGTATTGATGCCGGCACGACCTCTAAGGCAAACAATTTACGGTCTCGGCCGAGGGGATTTTGCTGAACTGCGTAATGAAGAGCCCCAGCTAAGTCAAAAGAAAATCCTCTCTGGAGTAGTTTCTACACTACTATTGGGCCCGTATAATGCGTTGAATGCGGATACGGATCTCGGGCGCGTTTTCCCCTCATTGGTTGCTGTATGGGTTCCGGGACGGCGCCGTGCGCGCGGATATCGGCGAAGTTGCCATCAGCAAAATCGCCGAAAACATGATCGTGATGCCGTGCGCGCGCATTCGTGCGCCGGTCGCCACGGCGATTGACGCGTGGCCGCGCGGCTCGCGATGAGGCCGGGGGAACCTGCAGACGCCGCTGGCGGCGGTTTATCCAAGCGAACGAGTAAGCGGCGGCCGATGGGAATGCGGCTCGACGCTCTGGCGACCCGGCTCTCTAGCCCACCGTTAGTATTGCTGCTCTGGGCAGTCGCGATTCTATCCATTTCTGGCCTTGCAATGCGGCTGCCCGAGCGAGTCGGCCGTGCGGATTTCAGCTCGTATTACGCAAGCGCGTGGGCTCTGCGAATGGGTGCCAATCCTTACACCGAAAACCTCGACGCGGCCGCCAATGCGCTAGGTCTCGACCTCGGACCGCTTAACCACGCCGCCTACACCCCGACCTTTCTGCTCTGCTTCGAACCGATGACGCTGCTCCGGCCGCACGCGGCATACTGGAGTTGGCAGGCGCTCAACGCGGTCGCGCTTATCGTCGCGATGATGCTCCTGTTCGAGAGCGGGGTGCCGAGCGACCGGCGGCGGGCACTTGTATTAGCGCCGCTGATGTTGCTCTATCCGCCGCTTGCCGACCACTTCGCCTTCGCCCAATGCCAGTTGCTGGTCCTGTTGATGTTGGTTCTGATGATGCGTTGGATGGCGCGCGGATGGGACGCGAGAGCCGGGCTCATTCTGGCCCTGGCCGGGCTGCTGAGAGCCTTTCCGCTCGTCATTGGCGGCTATCTTCTGCTCAGGCGTCGATGGACGGCCTGTTTATGGCTTTCTATCGGGTTGGCGGCTGGAGCGGCGCTTACGTTCGCGATAGTTGGACCGCGATGTTTGGACTTCCGAAGTGGGATGGAGTTCGCGCGCGGCTATGAGTTTCTCGCACTCCCAGTGAACGTTTCCGTTGCCGCAATATCCTCGCGGCTCTTCTGGTATACGTTCGGTCCTGTGCTTAGTCCAACGCTCGAAACCGCGCGCGCGCTTGTCGTTGTGATCGCCGACTTGTTGGTTGTGGTAATTACCGTGCAGGCCACGTTCGCCATGAATGGGCGGCGCGACCACGATTGGCGCTTGTTGTCACTCTGGATCGCCGCCGCGATCCTCCTTTCGCCAACCGCCTGGCTGCATTACATGGTGCTGTTATTCATTCCGTTTGCGGCAATGTCTGCCGCCGCATCGCGCGGCGCATTAAGCCCGCGTGCGGCGATGACGGCGGTCGCAAGTTACGTCTTGAGCCTGATCTCGTGCCTGGGCATGAGCTGCCTCACCGTTCTCGGCTCGCCCCGGATGCAAAGCCTCGGACGAGGCCCGGCCTGGCGTGTGCTGGATTTCCATGGCTGGCTGATATTGGCGAAGGAGGAATGCGCGTTCGTCGCGCTTCTGCTCGCATATATGGCCATCTATTGGTTTGTCGTCGATTCAATCGACGCTCCGGACGAAGAGTCGCGGTTAGTTAGTGTCGCGTAGACCAAGTAATGTCCCGCCATCGCAGCCGTTGGCCATTCCGGACACAAGTAGGGAATGCCCATCTATCGGCGGCGGACCGTAGGACGCACGGTTCAGTCTTGCCATTGTTTCATACCGTGTCGATTCGGTTATCGAATGACGCGGTTCGACGATCACTCCAGCGCGAAGCATGAGCTTGTCACGGCCGCGGAAGCGATATATGTCCCTGTGAAACGAGGTCGGATGCAAAGGATCGTCGTCGGGCTGTTCGCGCCACCGGGTCTCGCACGACCGCGCGACGGCACGACTTGGAGGAAAAGTCATGGGCAGCTTCCGTGAGATGATTAGCGGCACCACCTTGGCAGAGGCGCCGGTCGTTTTCAATCCACTGACCGCGAAACTTGCCGAAGCCGCCGGCTTCCCGGCGATTTATCTTGGCGGCGGCGCGCTCGGCTACCTTCAGTGCGTCACCGAGGCCAACCTGACGC
>JBOHWJ010000098.1:0-1899 GCA_050736495.1 Binataceae bacterium (SeqCode)
CATGGCCATGCAGGCGTCGCTGGGCGGTCGCCAAGCTGGTAAGGCACCAGGCTTTGGACCTGGCATTCGAAGGTTCGAATCCTTCCCGCCCAGCCAAATTAAGGGCGCTTGGCGCCAATATGGGGTATTTGAACTCGCGGATACGATTTGCAGGAGTTGAATCGGTGCGGGTAAAAATCGCGCGCAACGCCGAGGCCGAAGGGCGGGCAAGGCTCCGAGTACACGAGGGAAGCAAAGATGCCTGAACGGGCTAAGGACGAGTTGGAGATCTTCACGGGCAACTCGAACCCCGCACTTGCCCGCGAGGTGTGCGAATTTCTCAACGTCAAACTGGGTGAGCTCGAGGTCGGGCGCTTCCCCGACGGCGAAGTAATGGTCGAAGTGCGCGAGAACGTGCGCGGCGGCGATTGCTTCGTGATTCAATCGACCTGCTCGCCACCCAACGACAACCTGATGGAGTTGTTGCTCGTGATGGACGCGCTCAGGCGCGCCTCGGCCAAGCGTATCACGGCGGTGATTCCGTACTTTGGCTACTCACGCCAGGATCGCAAGGTCGCGCCGCGCGTCCCGATAAGCGCCAAGCTGGTCGCCGACCTGATAACGACCTCGGGCGCGTCGCGCGTGCTAACGGTCGACCTTCATGCCGGGCAAATCCAGGGTTTTTTCAATATTCCGGTCGATAATCTTTACGCGATGCCGGTGCTGATGCCCTATCTCAGGCGGCGGCTCGACAGTCAGAAGATCACGGTGGTGTCGCCCGACGCGGGCGGCGTCGAACGGGCGCGCGCCTTCGCGCGGCGGCTCAACGCTAATCTCGCGATTATCGACAAACGCCGTCCGCGTGCGAGCGAAGTTGGCGAGATGCATCTGGTGGGCGACGTGCGCGACGCGATCGCACTGCTGGTCGACGACATGATCGATACCGCCGGCACGATCACCGAAGCGGCCAAGGTTATCCTGGCCGCCGGTGCGAACGAGGTGCTCGCCTGCGCGACCCATCCGATCCTGTCCGACCCCGCGTGCGAGCGGCTCAACCGTTCGGCCATCAAGGAAGTAGTCACAACCAACAGCATTCCGCTGCGCGCCAAGGCGCAGGCGGAACTGTCGCGGCTTAAAGTTTTGTCGGTCGCGAGTCTTATAGCCGAAGCGATCAAGCGCATTCATAATGAAGAATCGGTGAGCTCGCTGTTCAACTGAATCGTCCCGAGGCTGTCAGCGGCCGCCCGAGAGGAACTGATGGAAACCGTCGAACTGCTTTGCGAAACGAGAGAAGTCCGGCCCAAGGGGCTGGTTAACCGGTTGCGCCACGAAGGGCGCGTGCCGGCGGTTATTTACGGCAACGACCGCACGTCCGCGGCGATCGCGGTGACCGCGGTGGATCTCAAATCGCGCGTTGCCACGGCGGCGCGCCAGCGTCTCATCCGGCTCAAGTCCAGCTCACCCGAACTCGACGCGAAGCACGTCATTCTGAAGGATATCCAGAGGGCGCCGGTGTCGGGAATAATCCTGCACGCGGACTTCTACGAGGTCGACCTGAGCAAGCCGCTGCGCGTTTCGGTCCCGCTCAAATTTGTTGGGCGCGCCGCCGGTACCGTCGACGGCGGCATCCTGCAGCCACTCGAACGTCAGATCGAGGTCGAATGCCTGCCGCTGGAAATTCCCGAAGCGATCGATATCGACGTGACCGCACTCGGAATTCATGACGTGATGCACGTGTCGGCGCTCAGTTTCGCCGACAACGTCAAACCGATTTTCGATACTGATTACCCGATCGTGACGGTGCTGCCGCCGACTGTCGCCGAAGCACCGGCTGCAGCCGCGGCAGTCGAAGGCGCAGTGGTCGAAGGGGCGCCGGTTGAAGGCGCACCGGCCGCGGGCGCGCCAGCGCCGGCCGAGGGC
>JBOHWJ010000099.1:0-11051 GCA_050736495.1 Binataceae bacterium (SeqCode)
GCCGAGGTGGCGATCGGCACCGTGATGTCACGCCTGGCGCGCGCTCGTAAACGGCTCGAACTGACGCTGGGCGGCCGGAGCAAAGGGAGCGCAACGTGACCTGCGCCGAAACACTCGAACTGCTGCACGCGTACGTTGACGGCGAGCTCGACCTGGTACGGAACCTGGAACTCGAGCGCCATCTCGCGCAATGCCCCGACTGCCCACGCGCGTATGAAAATCTGCGTGCACTGCGCACCGCGCTCAAGGACGGCGCCGTGTATTACGCGGCGCCGGCGGCACTGCGGGCACGCGTGCGAAAGCTGTCGCACGATAGGCGGCACGCGCCATCGTGGCGCCGTTGGACTGTCACCCGCGGCGAATGGCCGTGGCTGATAACCGCCGCCGCGGTGCTGGCCGCCTTGGTCGTTCTGGTGCGCGCACGGGGACCTGGCGCGCCGCCGGAGACGCTTGCGCGCGAGGCGGTCGCCAGTCATGTACGTTCGCTGATGGCCAACCATCTGGCCGACGTAATCTCATCGAATCAGCACACGGTCAAACCGTGGTTCGACGGCAAGCTGGATTTCGCGCCGGTCGTCGAGGACCTCGCCTCGGACGGATTTCCGCTGGCGGGCGGGCGGCTTGATTATTTCGGCGGCCAGCCGGTGGCGGCGCTCGTCTATCGCCGCCGCAAGCATTTCATCAACTTGTTCACGTGGCCGGCGGCGCATAGCGCGGACACGCCGCCACGCGCCGAAACCATCCGCGGCTACAATGTCATCCATTGGAGCGAAGCGGGAATGGCCTATTGGGCGGTGTCGGACCTCGGCGCCGCCGAGCTGCGACAGTTCGCCGGGCTGTTCGCACGTCGCGCGGCAGCGCCCGCCGTGCCGCGCGGCTGAGGTTCAGCGATTGCGGGCCTTGAGGGTGCGTTCGATTTCGCGCCGACTGGTTTTGCGCGCGATGGCTTCGCGCTTGTCGTAGAGGTGTTTGCCCTTGGCCAGCGCGAGTTCGACCTTGGCGCGTCCGTTCTTGAAATAAATTTTGAGCGGCACAATGGAATAGCCGCGTTCGCGCACGCGGCCCCATAGCCGTTCGATCTCGCGCCGATGCATCAGGAGTTTGCGCGGGCGCGTCTCGGCGTGGCTGAACTGCCCCGCCGGTGCGTACGCGGAAATATGGACGCCGCTCAGGTAAGCCTCGCCGTTCCTGATGCGGGCGTAGCTATCGCGAAGATTGGCGCGATGGGCCCGCAGTGATTTTACCTCGGTGCCGGTAAGGGCGAGGCCGGCCTCAAGCGACTCCTCGATGAAAAAGTCGTGACGGGCCTTGCGGTTTTCGGCCACGAGTTCATAGCCATCGCCGGGCTTGTGCTGTTGCTGCTGGCGCGCCATCGCAAGCGCAAGCTTATAGGGAAGCGCGCCGTCGTTGTAGCGCCGGGCGCGCGCGCCGCGACCGCGCACCGGCTCGCCGCAGGCGCCGCCTGACCTTCACCCGCTTCCCGGAGGAGCGGGCTTGGCGGGCCACAGTGAGATTCGTGAGGCCGCGCGGGCCGCGCTCACCACAACTCTTTCGTCGCGATACGCGCACCCTCGGCCATCGATTGAAACTTCGCCCATGCCACAGCGCCGTCGACACGCGAAGTGCCCGCAATCGTGCCGAAGCCACAATCGGTGCCGGCGATCACGTTTTCGCGCCCGACCACGCGCGCGATGTTGCAAATGCGCTGAGCCACCAATTCGGGATGCTCGACGAAGTTGGTGACCGAATCGATCACGCCCGGAATCAGAATTTTATCGTCGGGCAGCTTCACGTCCTTAAACACCGCCCATTCGTGTTCGTGGCGCGGGTTCGAGGCCTCGTACGAAATCGCCGTCGCGCGCGCCTTCAGAACGACGTCGATGATATCGCGCAACGGGATGTCGTGATTATGTGGCCCTTCATAATTGCCCCAGCACAGATGCAACCTCACGCGGCCGGGCGGAATGTCGGCAAGCGCGTGGTTGAGCGCGTCGATATGCATCGCGATGGTCTTGCGGAATTCGGCGGTGCTCAAGTCCTTGAACTGAATATGGCGGCTCATTGCGAGGTCGGGGCAATCGACCTGGAGGATGAAGCCGGCCGCGTGAATCGCGTCATACTCGACTTTCATCGCCTCGGCGATGGCGCGGATGTAGGCCTCGTGGGTCGGATAGTAATTGTTGCTGAGAAAGAAGCTGACGACGCCGGGCGAGGCCGCGCTGATGAACGCCTCCTCGGCCTTGACGCCGGCAAGCGCGGCCTTGAGATTGTCGATGTCGGCGCGCACCGCCTCGTTATCGCGGTAGGACAGCGGGCCGGTGCATGAGGGGCGTTTGAGGCCGACGACACCGCTGGATCGGCCGCCGTGCTTGGTGAACTCGGGGAACTCGACCAGGTCGGCGGCCCAAAGCGGCGCGCTCTTCTCGCCGGCGAAGCCGCTCAGCCGATCTTTGACGTAGGTCGAGTATGACGGCTTGCTCATTTCGCCGTCATTGACGATATCGACGCCGGTCTCGGCCTGCTTGCGCACGGCTTCGGCGACCGCCGTTTTGACGCGCGTGTCGAAAGCGGCATGGTCTTTGACCTCCCCGGATTCCTTCGCGCGCAGCAACGTGATCAAATCCTCGGGGCGCGGCAGGCTGCCGGTATGGGTGGTCAGAATTCTTTGCGTGCTGCGTTGCATCGTTTGCCTCCCCTCCGAAAGCGAGCGCGCCGCCCGAGCGATGTCAGCGGGTTCGCGCGCGGACCGCCGCGGCGGATGCGGCTGGACTAGTTTGCGCGCCCAAGGTTAGCGCGGCTCGGCCGCCGCCGCAAAGAGCAATATTCGAGAAAGACAGAGTGGACGCCGCGCCGGTCAAGCCCCGGCGCATGCGCATTCATTCGGTGAAGCCGAGTTCCTTGAGACGCGCGCGCGCTTCGGCGGCCGCGTCCGCATACACCATCAGGCGCGTCTCGATGGCAACCGTGCTGCCGAGCATGCGCGAGGCCTCGCCGTCGAAGATGAAGGCGTCGATGCCGCCGCCTTCGAGTAAATCGCGCGCCATCCCCACCTGGATCGGATCGATGCTGGTGAAAATCTGCTCGAGTTCCGCCGCCTGCTGATCATCGTCGTCGTGGTCGGTCATAAGCGCCTGTATGCGAATCGGTTTACCGCCGCGCCCTTGACTTGGCGGCGGTGGAATTGCGATCCAGCGCAACCCCTTGAAGACGATTGTAGATTATCGCGCCGGCAGCCGCGACAAACACGATCGCGATGGCGACGTCGAAGCGATGGAAATAAGGGCTCAGCGTGTCCCAATGCCGTCCCAGCGTCATGCCGGCCCACGCCAGCCCGAGGCACCAGATGTATGATCCGGCCAGCGTATAGATGGTGAATGGCAGCAGGCGCATCCGCGCGACACCGGCCGGGAATGCGATGAAAGTACGCACTACCGGCAGCATGCGGCTGATGAAAACGGCGAGACCACCCCAGCGCTCGAAGAAACGGTCGGCCAACTCGATTTCGTGCGGGGCGATCAGCACGAAGCGGCCGTAGCGTTCAAGAAACCAGCGGCCGCCGCTCATGCCGACGTAGTAGGCGATATACGAACCCAACAGGCATCCGAAGGCCCCGGCCAACACGACCAGTTGCAGATTGAAACGCCCGGTCGCAACCAGGTAGCCGGAGAACGGCATCGTGACTTCCGACGGCAGCGGGATGCAGGCGCTTTCGATCGCCATTAACAGAACGATGCCGCCGTAGCCGAGCGACGAAATTGCCGCGACGATAGTCGCGGAAACGGCGGTCATGAGCCTGTAAATCATTCAATCGTTTTGGCGATTGGTTTCGCACGATTCGTGCGCGCCCTGGCTTGCGCCTGGCCGCCCGCCCCGGTCCCCCATACGCGCGCGCCGCACGCGTGATAGTCAATCAGTCTACCTTGCCATGCGACGCACTCCGATGCGAGGCGGCGCGCACATCGGGAGCGGCGGCGGCGTTGGAATAGCCCTTCGCGCTTGAGTTGCATCTTGGGGATAAAATCGCTAAAGGTATTTGACTGTATATATGTTGATTCACATTTACCGCATACATGTTGATTGCGGACTTGCGGCTGAACCGGTCCGCTCGTCCGCGGAAATTTAGCCGCGCCGCCACGAGGCGACGGAACGAGGGAGACCAATGGCAAAGAACTCGCTCACGATTACCGACAATCGTACTAACAAACAGTACGAGATCCCGATCGACGAAGGCGGCGTAATACGCGCCTCGCAGCTACGCAACATCAAGAGCTCCGCCGACGACTTCGGCCTGATGTCCTATGATCCGGCCTTCACCAACACCGCCTCGTGCCGCAGCAAAGTCACCTTCATCGACGGCGAGAAGGGCATCCTGCGTTATCGCGGCTACCCTATCGAGGAGCTGGCTGAAAAGAGCAATTACCTCGAAACCGCCTATCTCATCGTCAAGGGCGAACTGCCCGACGCACAGCATTACGCGGCGTGGGAACAGAACATCAAGATCCACACGATGGTGCACGAAAGCGTGAGGTCCTTCATGGGCGGTTTCCGTTACGACGCCCATCCGATGGGTATGCTGGTGGGAACCATCGGCGCGCTCTCGACCTTTTATCCCGACGCCAAGGAAATTCAGGATCTCGAATCACGCCGGCTGCAGACCCGCCGCCTCATCGGCAAACTGCCGACGCTCGCGGCCTGGGCCTACCGCCATGGCCTCGGCCTGCCCTACAATTATCCCGACAACGAGCTCAGCTATACCGGCAATTTCCTCTCGATGCTGTTCAAGATGACCGAGGGCAAGTACAAGCCCAACCCGGTGCTGGAGCGGGCGCTCGACGTGCTCTTCATTCTGCACGCCGACCATGAACAGAATTGCTCGGCCAATGCGATGCGCTCGGTCGGCAGCTCGCAGGTCGACCCTTACTCGGCGGTTGCGGCGGCGACAGCGGCGCTTTACGGACCGCTCCATGGCGGTGCCAACGAAGCGGTCATCCGCATGTTGATCCAGATAGGCTCGCCCAGGAACGTCCCGGACTTCATCAAGAAAGTGAAAGCGGGCGAGCAGCGCCTGATGGGCTTTGGCCATCGCGTATACAAGAACTATGACCCGCGCGCCAAAATCGTGAAGAAGATCGCCTACGAGGTATTCGAGGCCATCGGCCGCAATCCGTTGATCGATATCTCGCTCGAACTGGAAAAGATCGCGCTCGAAGACGACTACTTCGTCTCGCGCAAGCTCTATCCCAACGTCGACTTCTATACCGGCGTGACCTACCAGGCGATGGGCTTCCCGATGACGATGTTCCCGGTGCTGTTCGCGATCCCGCGGACCTCGGGATGGATGGCGCAGTGGGCCGAGATGGTGCGCGATCCCGAACAGAAGATCGCGCGTCCGCGCCAGGTCTACATCGGCGAACCCACGCGGCATTGGGCGCCGCTTACGCAACGGCCCGAACCGACCATGCGCGAGGACGCTGTCAGCGACAAAATCTAGCGTCAACACATGGGCGGCCGCACGCGAGGCGAGCGGTCTTCATGGATCCAGCGGCGGGCCGGCGGAGAGATCCACCGGCCCGCCGCTTTCAAAGCGCCTCGCGAGGACGCGCGATCCGCCGGCCATCCGGGGCTGGTTTGGCATCAAAGAGGCGCGGCGCGGCCCCTTGCGACTTCGCGCGATTACCCAAGGAACAGTAGCGGGCGCGGTCACGGAAGCCGCTGTCAGGTGCGCTCGGCGAATTTCGGCTTGCGCTTTTCGACAAACGCTCGCGCGCCTTCATCAACGTAACCCGCGCGCACGCACAGCGCCTGGTTTCGATCCTCGATCAGGAGCGCCTGCTCGAGGCTGCCAGCGTCCACGATGGCGTTCAGGCCCTCCTTGGTGAGGCGCAGCCCTAACGGCGACAACTCGATCATCTCCCGCGCCAGACGCCCCGCCGCGGCGTCAACCTCGTCGTCGGGCACCACCTCCGAAACCAGCCCGGTCGCCAGCGCGCGCTGAGCATTCATGAAGCGCCCGGTCAACAGCAGCTCGTAGGCGACCGAGGTGCCAACGGCGCGCGGCAGATGATAACTGATGCCCATGTCGCAACCGCTCAGCCCGACTTTGACGAAGGCCGCGTTGAAGCGCGCCGACTCGCCGGCGATACGCACGTCGTTGGCGAGCGCGAGCGAGAAGCCGCCGCCCGAGGCGGGCCCCTTGATCGCGGCGATGAACGGCTGCGGCGCGTTTCGCATCGCAACCACGAGCGAGCTCATGCGGCGCTGAATGTCATAGGCGCGGGTGGTCGACGCGCCCATCACACTCAAGCCGCCGCCGCCGGTCTGCTCCTTGAGGTCAAGCCCGGCGCAGAAGGCGCGTCCGGCGCCGCGCATGACGACGGCCCGGATTTTGTCGTCGTGGGCGAGGCGGCGGAGAAAATCGTGCAACTCGTCGACCAGCGTGGAATTTAGCGCGTTGAGCGCATGGGGCCGGTTGAGCGTGAGCCACGCCACCGTACCCTCGTTTTTCACTTCGATAGCTTCGTATGCCATTGCTGAACCTCATAGTCACTTGCTGCGAACTTGTTTTTCGGTTTTGACAGGCGGCTACCGTCTCTCGTCGTTGGACGCCTCCAGGGAGCGACACGCTCCTGTGACAGTGAAATTAAGACCGCTGGTTCCAACCCGGCGGCGTGCTGGAGGGATGCCCTCTTTTAACGCTACAGAGATGGCGTCACAGGAAAGGGTAGATGCGCTAATTTACCATTCATATCATTTGGAATCGCATACTGCGAAGTACCTCACTCTCACAAGCTATATAAATATCTTGCGACTTGCATAAGCGTGCCACTGGTGAATTGGGACCCCTTTTCTGCCGAGTTGCTGCTTGACTCGGTGGTCTATGCGGCAGAGTCTGAGTAATGGGAATCGTAATCTGGAGAACAGAGGCGAGCGCCAACACGCAAGGTGAAGCAAATTGAGCTCCGAAATCTATATGGCGTCCCAGGACGAAATTTTCACGATAAAGGAATTGTCGGAGCATCTGCGCGTTCATCCCACGACCATTTACCGCCTCTTGCGGCAAGGCCGTCTGCCCGGCTTTCGGGTCGGCAGCAACTGGCGTTTCAACCGCGCGGCGATAGAGCAATGGGAGAAGACCCAAGCCTCCGGCGTCCCGGTTGTGGCGACACGCGGACGACGCAAGCGGCGGTAGCGCAGCGCGCATCATATCTGACGAATTCCGCTTGGCGCGGGCGCACGCGCCAATCCATAACATCGATGGTATCGCGGCTGTGCGTGTGCGAATCAAGCGCGCGCTTCGGCGATACCCGACGCGAGGGCAAACCGCCTCCCCGCGGAGCCGCTCACGCGCGCAGTGCGGAGAATTGCCAACGCTCGAGCGGCAACAACTGCGGGCATACGTGCGCCCCGCGGCGGAATCATATTTGTACCCTCGGGAACAAGCAACCGGATGCGCGCGGCGCTGGCGCTCTCGGCCGGCTTCGCGCGGCGGCGCGGCGCCGGACGCGCTCGCGCGCCAGCCCGTTTGACAATCGCCCGCCAAACCGAATAGCTAACTTCCAACAACGCTTGGGAGTTTTGCGTGCGATGCAGACCAAGTACTTAGATGTGGGCGGTTATGCCACCCACTATTATTATGTGGGCCAAACCACTTTGCCGGACGTGATTCCGGATTTCTCGCGCGGCCGCACAATTATTTTTGTGCACGCCGCCGGTTCCAACGGCCATTCATGGCACCATCAGCTCGACGCGCTCGCGGTCAAGCACAGCCCGATTGCGCTCGACCTGCCGGGCCACGGCCGCACCAGCGGCGTCGAGGGCCTGCGCACCGTGCACGACTATACCGATTTCCTTGCCGCCTTCATGGACGCACTCAACATCGAATCCGCCGTAGCCGCCGGACGTTCGATGGGCGGCGCGGTCGCGATGGATTTCGCGATACGCTATCCCAGGCGCACGCAGGCAATCATCCCCATGGCAACGGCGGCGAAGTTTGAACTCACGGCCGACCGGATCGCCGGTTACCGCGCGGTCACGATGGGGCGGGCGCCGCAGGCCTTCACCACCGATGGCTATTCGCCCAAGACCGTCAAGGAAACCTTCGACGTGGTGCGCGAAGGCTGGGGTGAACAGATCAGAACCGACCCGCGCGTGCGCTACACGGATATCCTCGCCTGCGCGGAAGTAGATCTGCGCGAGAACATCGCCGACATCAGCGCGCCGACGCTCATCCTGGCGGGTGCGGACGACCTGGTGACAACGCCCGTGCACCATGAATTCATCAAGGGCAGAATTCGCGGCTCACGCCTCAAGATAATTCCCGACGCCGCGCACAACCTGACCACCGAACGCCCGCAGGAGGTCAACGCCGCCATCGAGGAATTTCTCGCCGAACTAACATAGGGAGCGCAGCATGAGTTTAAGCCGCAAGACCGCAGTTGTTGGCGTTTACGAGCATCCCAGCCGCTACGCACCCGACAAGACCATGTTCCAGATAATGGCGGAGAGTGTGCGTGGCGCGCTGGCCGACGCCGGTCTTACTATCAAGGACGTCGACGGCCTCTGCACCACCGGCATGGGTATGGGCGGCATGGGCATTGTCGGGTTTTGCGACTACATGAACCTGACGCCGAATTTCGTCGACTCGACCTCGATTGGAGGTTCGTCGTTCGTGGCTCAGACCGCGCATGCGGCGGCCGCGATCAATTCAGGACTGTGCAACGTCGCGGTGATTGTCTACGGCTCGACCGCCGCTTCGCAGCGTTTCGCGATTGGCACGGGCGGCGGCGGTGGCGGCGGTGATATCCCCGACCAGTACGAATTTCCGTTCGGGCCGACGACGGTGGGCGCCTACGCGATGATCGCGCAGCGCCACATGCATGATTACGGCACGACGGCGGAGCAACTGGCCGAAATCGCGGTCACGATGCGGTTGCATGCGTCGATGAACCCGGTGGCCAAGTACCGCGACCCCATCACGGTGGACGACGTGCTCTCGTCGCGCATCATTTCGTCGCCGCTCCATCTGCTCGATTGCTGCATCATCAGCGACGGCGGCGGCGCGCTGGTGGTGACGTCCGCGGAGCGGGCGCGCGAACTCAAGAAAAAGCCCGCTTATATTCTTGGCGCCGGCGAGGCCGTGCGCCACGCGGCGCGCGGCCAGCGTGACTTTCTCGAAATCGCCGCGGCGCAGTCGGGGCGGCTCGCGTTCGAGCGTGCGGGGCTCGCCCCCAATGACATCGACATGGCGATGATCTACGACTCGTTCACGATCACCGTGCTATCGACGCTCGAGAACCTGGGCTTTTGCAAGCGCGGCGAGGGCGGGGCCTTCGTCAGCGGCGGACGGCTGCGTTTCGACGGTGACTTTCCGATCAATACCGATGGCGGCGGGCTATCGTCGAACCACCCCGGGATGCGCGGCATCTTTCTCGTGATCGAGGCGGTCAAACAATTGCGCGGGGAATGTGGACCGCGCCAGGTCAGCGACTGCGAGACCGCGCTCGTGCATGGCACCGGCGGCGCGCTCGGTACGCGCCATTCCGGGGCAACTTTGATTCTCTCGAACCAGTGAGTGAGTGTCCACGATGGCGCAGGAAAAGGACAAGAAAAAATACGCGAAGCCGCTGCCTCATCTCGACGAGGAAAATCGTCCATGGTGGGAAGCGCTCAAACGGCACGAACTATATATTCAGAAATGCCGTGATTGCGGCGACCTGCGTTACTATCCGCGCGCGCTGTGCACCAATTGCCTTTCCTCGCGCACGGAATGGATCAAATGCCGCGGCAGCGGAGAGATCTATACGTTCACCGTGACCCAGCAGAACCAGGCCGGTGGATTCCGTGAATCGCTGCCATACGTAATGGCTTACGTCGAGCTGGACGAGGGGCTCAAGATGTTGACCAACATTGTCGACTGCCCCCCGGAAGAGGTTAAAATAGGATTACCCGTCGAGGCCGTCTTCGATGACGTCACTCCCGAGATGACGCTCGTGAAATTTCGCCCGGCGAGGTGAGGTTGCAGCTTAGTGAGCACAACGCTTGACCTGCATAGTCACAGCGAGGCCTCGGAGGACAGCCGCGCACCGCTTGAAGCGTACCTGAACTGGCTTAAATTGCGCCACAACGAACGCCCTGTAGACGGCATCGTGCTGACCGAACACCGGCAGTTCAACCGGGAGGCCGACTATCGGGCGCTCGAAGACAAGTTCGGCATCCTGGTGTTGAAGGCGTCCGAGGTGGAGACCGATTACGGCCACGTTCTGGTCTTCGGCGTATCCGACGAGATGACGCGGCGCTTCGATTTCGCCAACGTGCGGCTGTCAGCGCAGGAGTTGATCGACGAAGTCGCGCGCATGGGCGGCATCGCCGTGCCATGCCATCCGGGACGCCCGACCGTCGGCTTGTGCGAACACTACGAGCACAAGGCGCCGCTCGAAAATGTGGTCGCGGTAGAAGTGCTCAACGGCGGTTCGCGCAAGGGTGAGGACGAGCGTAGCGAAGCGCTGGTTAAACAGCATGGCTACGCCGCGGTGGGCGGTTCGGACAGCCATCTCGTGAGCCTGATCGGCTTCTGCGCGACGCGCTTTGCCGCCGATATCCGGACCATCGAGGACCTGGTGCGAGAACTCAAGATCGGCGACTACGAGCCGGTCGATTTCCGTCCGCACCGTAAGCCGGTGCCGCACGCGGTCGCAGTTGAGGTGAAATAATCATGGTTGACTACGACCCTGCGCTCATCGGCAAGGTCTTCGAGGTCAGCGATCCGGAACCCGTGACTGAGGCGGCCGTGGCGAAATTCTGCGAGGCGATCGGCGAGACCAATCCCGTCCACACCGATCCGGAGGCGGCCAAAAAGGGCTCGTATGGCGAAATTACGGCGCCGCCTTCATTTGCTGTGACCTTTCGCAACGGCCGGCATTTTTTCGAGCACGTGCCGCGCTTCGGACGCCAGGGCTTCGACGCCGGCAAGGATGTCGAGTTCGTCGCGCCGATTAAGCCGGGTGATTCGATCACGCTGTCCTCGCATGTCAAGGAAATCTACGAGAAGACCG
>JBOHWJ010000100.1:0-2486 GCA_050736495.1 Binataceae bacterium (SeqCode)
AAATAGACGAGTGCGCAGTTCGAGCCCTTTTTTTGCCAGATCTTCCGCCATCTGAGTAACTCCCTTAAAATAATTGACTATCGACCAATGAAAGTTGTGAGTGACTAACGCGGGTTTTGTGAACGCACCTTCACGCCGGCATGTTCTTCCTGGAGCATAAAGGCCGACGACGAATCCTTGTCGCCGTAGCCGCGGTTGAGCGCCTCGAGCAGGGTCTGCTCGACCATGTTCGCCAGCGCCATCGGCACGTTGTATTCGCGCGCGACTTCGGTGGCGAGTCCAAGGTCTTTGCGCGCGAGCTTGAGCGCGAAACTGGCACGGTCGTAATTGCCGCGAAACACCATCCGCGGCATCATCGCCTTGAGCAGCATCCCCTGCCCATAGGCGCTGTTTGATACGGCGGTGAGCAGCGCTTCCGCCGGCACGCCGGCCTTGACGCCCATGGTGAAGGCCTCGGCGATGATCTGCGTGCTGCAGATGGCGATCATATTGTGCACCAGCTTGGCGATGGTGCCGGCGCCAATCGCGCCGATGTAGGTAACCTTGTCGCCGATCGCATCGAGCACCGGCTTGATGCGGTTGTAGACCGCCTCATCGCCGCCGACCATCACGGCAAGCGTTGCTGCGCGCGCGCCGGCGACGCCGCCACTTACCGGTGTGTCGAGCATCGCGATGCCCTTTTCCTTGAAAATGCCGTGGAGTCGCCGCACCACGGTGGGCGAGTTGGTCGAAAGGTCGGCGTAGACGGCGGTCTTCGCCATGCTCTGCAGGATCCCACCCTCTCCGAGCGCCACCGACTCGACTTCCTTCGGTCCCGGCAGCGAAGTGAAGATGATTTCGCTTTTCTGCGCGGCCGCCCCCGGGTTGTCGGCCCAGGTGGCGCCGGCGGCGAGGTGCGGTTCGGCCATCTCACGGCGTATGTCGTTGACCACCAGGATATGGCCGGCCTTTATCAGGTTGAGCGCCATCGGCCCACCCATGTTGCCCAATCCGATGAATCCTATTCGCATGTTCGACCTCCCACGGACCGAAGGTTACGCACCGAAGCGCACCGATGAGGTTGCGTACCGCGCCGGCTGCATGATGCGGGACTTAATACTTCTGCTCCCTTAAAGCACCGCAATTTGAATCCCGCAAGGAAAACCCGAGCGACACGGCGCCGAGCGCGAGGGAACCGGTGACCATGCAATTCCGCTGACCGCATGGTCGGGATTGTTGACAACCATCCGCGCTTGTATAACGCTTAGTCAGCGCGATTACGGCCTTATCCAGAGCGGCGGAGGGACTGGCCCGTTGATGCCGCAGCAACCGGCCCATTAAGGGTGCTGGTGCTAAGTCCTGCGGGATTTCCATGAACCATTGGAAGTCCTGGAAGATAAGGCGAGAGTTATAGAACCCTCGTCCTTATCCCCGGAGGAGGGTTCTCGATGTGCTCCCACCGCTCCTCGCTCGAGGATTGAGGCCGCCCGGTTCGCGCGATGAACGCGAAGGCAGGTAGCCGCATTGGCGAATGAGCGAGTCTTGATTGTCGGAGTCGGCGGTCTCGGAGTGCCCGCGGCCACGGCGCTGGCGCGGGCCGGAATGCGTAACTTCGGGCTTATCGACGCCGATTCGATCGACCTCTCGAACCTGCCACGTCAGGTCATCTACAGCGTAGCCGACATCGGCGCGCACAAGGTCAGCGCGGCCGCTCGCCGGCTGGCCGAGACCTACCCCGGCCTCGCCCTTGAAACCCATCATTGCGAACTCGACTCCGCCAACGCCGTGCAAATCATCACTGGCTTCGATTTTGTAATCGACGCGACCGACAGTCCCGTCGCGAAGTTTCTCATCAACGATACCTGCGTCGCGCTCAAGCGCCCATTCATTTACGCCGGCTTGCTCGGCTGGACCGGCCAGGCGATGACGGTGATACCCGGGCGCACGGCCTGCCTCCGCTGCCTGTTCGAGGAGCCCCCCGATGAAGCAGAAATCGCGAGCTGCCGCGAGGCCGGTATTATCGGCCCGGTCGCGGGCGCGATTGGCGAAATCGAGGCGGCTGAGGCGATCCGCGTGATAGGCGGCGGGCGGCCCGCGCTGGCGGGTGCGATTCTCACTTACGACGGTGCGGGAACGGCGCGGATTCGGCTGACGCCGGTCGCCGCGCGCGCCGGTTGCGGATGCGGCGCGGCGGCGGGCATTTCGGCGGACCAACCGGCGCCGCATTCGAGATAAGAGGACAAGATGAGCTACATCACCAATCTGAAGTGCCGCGAATGCGGCCAGGATTACCCGATAAGTCCGCTGCACGTATGCGAGACCTGCTTCGGGCCGCTCGAAGTGAACTACGATTACGCGCGCATCAAGGCCGCCCTGTCTCGTACCATCATCGAATCCCGCCCGCACAATCTATGGCGTTATCGCGAACTGCTGCCGGTCGAGGGCGAACCCAATATCGGTCCCAACTCGGGCTTCACACCGCTGGTCAAGGCCGAACGCCTGGGCGC
>JBOHWJ010000101.1:0-3228 GCA_050736495.1 Binataceae bacterium (SeqCode)
CCACATTTAAGCGGTGGCAAGGTAATCATCAGGCATCGCCGCCAAGGCCGGGCCGACATGATGAGGGGTTGCTCCGGGGGGGGCGAGGATGCGAGCGTCAAAACGACAGCGCGGTGCTATTTCGCGCCTGAATAGACCGCAAACATCCCGTTTTTATAGGCGCAATCAACATTGCGAAAGCCCGCCGCCGTGAGCCATTCCAGTTGCGCCCCGAGCGTGGCCGGCCGGTCGAGCTTCATCCGCTCGATCGCGGCTGCCAAGTCCGCTTGCGTGACACCGGCCTCGCGCGCGTCGCGCAGCCAGCGTTCGCGGTCGCGCCGATGCACCGCCGGCGACGGTCCCATCACCTGTTCGGCGTTGACGAACACGCCACCGGGCTTGAGCGCCGAGTGGATACGCCCGAAGAGCGCGCGCTTGTCGTCGTCGGCCAGGTGATGAATCGACAGCGCGGAAACGATGGCGTCGTAGCTGCCGTCAAACGGATCGCGCGCATAGTCGCTGACGATGAAACGGGCGCGCGCCGGATACCCGGCAAAACGCTCACGCGCCCGCGCCAGCATTTCGGATGCGACATCCACCAGCGCAAGCCGTGCGTTAGGAAAAGCGGCGGCGATAAACGCCGCAAGCAGTCCCGTCCCGGCGCCGAGGTCAAGCACCTCGATCGCATCGGCGGTGGCAAACGGCAGCAGATCGATCGCCGTGCGGTAAAAATCGTCGAAGCTCGGCACCAATTGGCGGCGCGCACGGTCATAAGCGTTGGCGGTAAGATCGAAGGCGGCTTTAACCGAATATGCCATGAGAAATGCGAATATACTTTTGGCGCGCACCAGCCAAGCATTCCCACCGCGGCGCCGACAGCGCTTGACCGCGCCGACGCCGCCACGTAGGGAGAAAGCGAGGGCGCCGCCGCCGGCGACCGCCAACTTTTCGGAGGTGCGAGCAATGGCGCACGATACGCTTTCCGCCTATCTCCGTTCCGCGTATCCGAAAACGGTCACCCTGCGCGACGGAATGCTGGTCGCAATTCGGTCGTTGTTGGCCGACGACCGCGAGGATATCTGCAAATTCTTCGATCGCGTGCCAGAGGACGACCGCGCCTTTCTGAAAGAGGATGTGATTAACCGGCGCGAGGTCGAGGCGTGGCTCGACCGGCTGGACCCCGAGACCGAGACCGTGATGGTGGCCGAAGCGCCCGACCGTATCGTCGGGACGGCGGTGCTTGGACGCCAGGCTCATGGATGGGCGCGTCACGTCGGCGAAATCCGCGTAGTGGCCGATCCCTCGACGCGCCGGCAGGGACTCGGCCACGTGTTGGCGGAAACCATCTTCGCGCTCGCGGTGCGGCTTGGACTCGAGAAGATCATCGCGCAGATGATGACCGATCAGACCGGCGCCGTGCGCGTGTTCGAATTGCTCGGTTTTCACGCCGAGGCGACGCTGCGCAACCATGTCAAGGATCGCTACAGCCATAAGCATGATCTGTTGATCATGGCGAATGATCTGGAGACCACCACCGTCGCCGATCCCGACGCCGCCTTCATCCCGCATCCGCGCTAGGGCCACGCGGAAAAAAGAAGCGGCGGAAAAGCTACAGCAAGCTGCCGCGGCGGACGCGGCCCAGATGCGTGTAGGCGCGCTGTGTCGCGACGCGGCCACGCGCCGTACGCGCGATGAATCCCTCCTGCAGCAGGTAGGGCTCGTAAACCTCACCGACGGTGTCGGCTTCCTCGCCCACCGACGCGGCGAGGCTTTCGACACCGACCGGTCCGCCGTCGAACTTGTCGATGATGGCGGCGAGAATCGCACGGTCCATCTGGTCGAATCCGCAGGCGTCGATCTCGAGCAGTTCAAGTCCGCCGAGCGCGACCTCGCGCGTCACCGTGGGCGCCTCGTTGACCTGGGCGAAATCGCGCACGCGGCGCAGCAGCCGGTTGGCGATACGCGGCGTGCCGCGGGAGCGCGCGGCGACTTCGCGCGCGCCATCGTCGTCGACCCGAACGCCGAGCAGGCGCGCGGACCGGCGCACGATCTCAGTCAAGTCGTCGTGCGCATAGAATTCGAGATGGAAGTGCTGGCCGAAGCGATCGCGCAGCGGCGGACTCAGCAGCCCCGATCGAGTGGTCGCGGCCACCAGCGTGAACGGCTTGACCGCCAGCCGCATCGAACGCGCACCCGGCCCCTTGCCGACGACGATATTGAGCTCGAAGTCCTCCATTGCCGGGTAGAGGACTTCCTCGACCACGCGGGCGAGCCGATGGATCTCGTCGATGAAGAGCACGTCGCCCTTCTCGAGGTCGTTGACAATCGCGGCCAGGTCGCCGGCGCGTTCGATCGCGGGCCCCGAGGTGACGCGCAGATTGACGCCAAGCTCGCGCGCAATGATATGGGCGAGCGAGGTCTTGCCCAGTCCCGGCGGCCCGGAGAAAAGCACGTGATCGAGCACCTCGCCGCGCTGACGCGCGGCCTCGATCGACATCCCGAGAATTTTCTTGATGCGCTCCTGGCCAACGAATTCGCCGAGCGAGCGCGGGCGCAGCGAAAGGTCGAGCGTGCGCTCTTCTTCGTTCGGAACCGCCGCGGCCAGGCGCGGGGGGCCGGGTTTCGCCGGAGTTGACGCGGGGTTGGATACCGTGGCCGATCTATCCACGCTTGCCACCTTACTTTTCACCGAACAGCATCGCCAGCGACTTGCGAATCAACCCTTCGAGGCCGTCGGCGTCGTCAACCGCGCCGACCGCGTCGACCGCGCGCTTGGCTTCGATCGGTTTGTAGCCGAGATTGATCAGCGCCGAAACCGCATCGTCGAAAATCCTGTCCATGCCAGTGCGGCCGTTGGTGGAGACAACCTGGCGCTCCGGCACGATCAGGTTCAAGTCGGAAATCTTGTCGCGCAATTCGCGCACGACACGCTCGGCGACCTTGGCGCCGACGCCCGGCACGGCGTCGAGCCGGTCCACTTCCTCATGCGAAATCGCCGTCACCAATTCCTCGGGCGAGAGCACCGACAGGATGGCGAGCGCGAGCTTCGGCCCAACGTGCTGCACTCGCATCAAGAGGTCGAAGGCGTATTTCTCGGGCGCGGTGGCGAAGCCGTACAGCACGATCGCGTCTTCGCGGACGACGTGGCGAATCTCGATTTCGACCGCCGCGCCGACGCCGGGCGTGCGGTAGTAGGTGCTGAGCGGAATGAAGACTTCATAGCCGACGCCGCCGGTCTCGACCACGAGC
>JBOHWJ010000102.1:0-1871 GCA_050736495.1 Binataceae bacterium (SeqCode)
GTCGCGCAGGACGTCGCCGTCTTGCCGCTCAACCGTCTACTCGTTGAAGCCAAAGTGGATATCCCTCAACGGACCCTTGCCCTTGCCGACTGTGCCAGTCTGTGCGAAGTTCGGCAGCGAGCCGCCGCCCGGACCGACGGGGTTTTCACCCATGCCGCTGTTGGCGCCGCCGGCTCCGGGTTCATTCGCCGGCTTCTTCTGTTGCGAGGAGCACCCGGCGGCCAGCGCGACCATTGCCGCCAGCATTACGACGGCAGCCGTGCGCCCGAGCGCGCACATGCTATTGCCCCAACCACCACGACCACGATGGACTGGAATCATTACCTTCTCCTTCCGTTAATGCGGAAATATTCCCGTTGTCGAGTTGCATCATGTAGATTCGCCAACGCCCGGCACGGTTGGAACTGAACGCGAGATAGTGGCCGTCGGGTGACCATGAGACCGATTGGTTGTTGCCGCCATTGGTCAATTGCCGGGGCTGTCCGCCACTGGCGTCGATGACGAAAAGCTGAAAGGCGCCGCCGATACGTCCCTGGTACGCGATCTTGCCGCAGTCTGGCGAAAACGATGGCGTCGTGTTGTACGTGCCCTGGTAGGTAACCCGCGTCGCCGTGCCGCCGTTCAGGTTCATTACGTAAATTTGCGGCGCGCCGGAACGGTCCGAGGTAAACGTCATCTGGCCGCCTTGCGCGCATACCGATGGCGACACATTTATCGAGTGGCCGTCGGTGAGAGCGCGAATCTCGTTGCCGCGCTGATCGAGCAGGTAGAGGTTGGTATGGCCATCGCGCGAAATCGCCGCGATGATACGCCCGTCAGGGGTGAGCGCTCCGCCCAGCGGCATCCCGAGGCCGGTGGCGATACGAGTCTCAACTTTGCGATTGAGGTCGGCCAGGTAGAGCTCGGGACTCATGGTTTTGTACGACAGGTAAAGCAGATGGTTCACGCCATGGTCGAAGCTCGGGAACAGGTTAATGGTGGGATTATCGGTTACACGAAACAGCGCACCGCCGTCGAGCCATTGCGTATAGACTTCCTTGAAGCGGCCGCCGCGCGTCGATACGAACGCGAGCTTGGTGTCGAATGGTCCGCGCACGCCGGTCACCGCCAGCATAACGGCGTCGGCGAACCGCCGCGCCATCTCGCCGACGTCGTGCCGGTCGCCGGTGAACTTCTTGCCCATCATGCGGCGTTGGTTGGGCACGTCGAACAACATCGCGTCCAGGCTCACGCTGTTGCCGTTTTGCGCGGCTGCGCCCTTTACCAGGAACTCGGCGTTGATCGAACTCCAGTCGTTGAAATTGAATTTGCCCAGGTCGTAGCCTGAAGTCTGCGAATTCTCGATGTAAGCGTGCGGATCGATGGTGGTGAAGTAGCCGGAGAGTTTCAAGTCACGCCGCAGGATGCCGACGAAGATGCTCGACAGACGGTGATCATCGCCGCCGTTGAGGTTCTTGAGCTCCGGTATCGCGATCGGCACCTGGGTCGAGCCCGGCCCGTTGATCGTCATTCGCAGCGGTCCGGAATTGCCGGACTCGGTGGCGGCCTGGGCCCACGCGTGCCCGGGCATCTCCGGAATCAGGATCAGGAGGAGCGCAAGAACCGGGAATAGCCTCATCATCACGCCTTTGTACTTCGCGGAATAGTCGGATTGGATGCGCGCCGTCGCGCCGAATCGCTGTATGCGGCCGGTCTCCATCGCCGTCTAGGGGAGCTCTGCACAAGCTGTCGTGTGGTCATTCCGAGCGCCCCTAGCGGAGCTTTAGGCGAAGCGAGCAAAGGAGTCGGCGACGTGCGTTTAGAATCAGCGAGGAATCCCGGATTCTGTGCTTTTTCTGAAGTTTTTCCGTGGTTCTTCACTTCGCGGACTC
>JBOHWJ010000103.1:0-7124 GCA_050736495.1 Binataceae bacterium (SeqCode)
CGGCGCGGATGCGCCCTGGCTTTCACGAAACATCGTATGTCTGTTCGCCGCGCGCGCGCTGCGCAGCGTCGCGCTCGGCTACATCAGCATCATCCTGCCGATTTACCTCGCCGAGCTCGGTTACAGCGCGGTCTATCTCGGTGTGCTGTTCTCAATCTCCGCGTTCGCCAACGCGGTGGTCGCGGCGCTGACCGGCGTGCTGGCCGACCGCTTCGGGCGCAAGCCGTTCATCGTCGTAATACCGCTGATGATGACGGGCGGCGCGCTGGTCTTCGCGATGTCGCGGAACTTCACCGTGATGGTCGCGGCGGCCGCGCTCGGCACTTTTGGCTTTCCGGGCGGCGCCGGAATGGGCGGTGGCTGGGGACCGTACTATCCCGCCGCGCAGTCGCTGGTCGCGGAGAACATTGCCGATATGCAGCGCACCTCGGTTTTCGGCGTGCTCTCCTTCGTCGGCGTTCTCGCCGGCGCGCTCGGCTCATTGCTCGCGGCGGTGCCGGGCGTCCTCAATCACGCGGCCGGAATTTCGATGTTTACTGGCTACCGCGCTCTGTTCGTATTCGCGGCCCTGCTCGGCGTCGCGATGGCGTTGGTGGCAACGCCGGTCAATGAAACCCATCGCTCATGGATGGCGCGGGCCGCCGAACGCGCGCCGGACAGAGGCAATGGCGCGCCGCGGCCGGCGGCGGGTGAGCGCAAGCGGCTGGGACTTTCGCGCGCGTCGTGGCGGCTGATGCTGCTCTTCATGAGCACCAACGCCATCAACGGTCTCGCAATCGGAATGCTTGGGCCGTTCGTGGTGTACTGGTTTTACCGGCGCTTCGGCGCCAGCGCGTCGGAACTGGCGCAAATGTTCTTCATCATTAACCTGATCGCCACCATCCCGTATCTTTTCGCCGGCCGTCTCACACGATGGCTGGGCACGGTCATCACGGTCGCGACCACGCGAATGCTCAACGCGGTCATGCTGTTCTGCGTTATCCTGATGCCGACCTTTTTGCTCGCGGCAGTGTTCTTCGCATTGCGCATGATCATGGCGACGCTGTCGATCCCGGTGAGGCAATCGTACCTGATGGGCGTGATCGAACCGTCGGAACGAGCCAGCGCCGCGGGATTGTCAAGCCTGCCTTCGCAGGCGACGCAAGCGTTCAGCGCGTATTTCGCGGGCTTCCTGATGCAGCACGTTGCGCTCAGTTTGCCCCTGGGACTCGCCGCCCTGTTTCAGGGAATATATGGCGTGCTGTACTACTTCTTCTTCAGGAACATCAGGCCGCCTGAAGAGGAATTTCGCCGGGTGAGCTGATGCTTGCGCGGGGTGATTTGCCGCCCGCGAACGATTAGCTTGGGAGAACTGTTGTGAAATCGCGGAACGCGTCGCAGGAGATTATTTCGCGGTTTGCGCCGGAGGGAACTGTCATGCGATTCGGAAGGCCGGGTTCAATCCCGGCCCTGAAAAGTACAGGGGCCGCAAGCGCTCACCGCACTTCCAAGGCCGGGGGTTATGCGATCGCTTTGAATTTGTCACGCGACTTTCTTGAATCCGTGGCCTTCACGTTCTTCCGCAGTCACGACCGGACGCGGTGGCTGCAGCGCAGACCACGGCAATACGGCCCAGTTGACCTTTTCGAGATGGGCCAGGACTCGTTCGCCGAGTTCCGCCCCGCTGAGTGGGCGGACGCGCGGCCAGTCGCGGAAATCCGCAGCGTAGGTCGAACGCCATACGTACCAATCGGCGGCTGCGAGCATCGCGATAAGGGCGATTCCTACCAGTGAAGCGAAAAGTGTCGGTGTTACCATCTGACGGAGCCTCCCTAACTCCTTGACGCCGGATACAGCACAGCCCGTGCCATCGTGATGCCTTGGTTTTAAAGGACTTTTTCATATCGCCAAAGCCAAAATGATTCGCGAAACGCAAAAAGCGAGGCAACATCCTCGCGAATTCCAAAACACCCGATTTCTAGCTATTTGCACACTGCGAGCCGCGCCGGATAAATGATTCTGCGAAACCGTGAACGTTCCTGAATCATCGGCGCAATTGCTCGAAGGCACGCTCGAGCAGATCCTCTACGTCAACGAGACGAGCGGATACGTCGTTGCCGTGATGGAGCAAAGCGACGACGATGGCGCGCGCCGTCGCCTGACCGTGGTGGGAAATCTCGGCTCGCCGGAGGTCGGCTCGGGACTCAGGCTGCATGGGCACTTCGAGAAACATCCGCGCTACGGCGAACAGTTTCGCGTCATCGATTTTGAAACGATTCGGCCCGCCAGCGTCGCGGCGCTGGAGCGCTATCTCGCCTCCGAAATAAAGGGTGTCGGGCCTGCTTTCGCGCGGCGCATCGTCGCGCATTTCGGGGAGGCGCTGCCGGAAGTGCTCGACCATACGCCCGAGCGCCTGCGCGAGGTACGCGGGCTCGGCCGCGTCGTCGCCGAGCGGATCGCGGCGGCTTGGCGCGATTCATCGGGGCTGCGCGAGTTGACGGTCTTCCTGCGCGGCCATGGAATCGCGGCTGCCCATGCGCGGCGCATTCACAAGGTCTACGGCCGCGAATCACTTGAAACGGTGAGGCGCGATCCGTATATTCTCGCGCGCACTATCACCGGAATCGGTTTTCGCACCGCCGACGCGGTCGCGGAGAAACTCGGAATCCCGCGCAATTCGCTTCAGCGCGCGCGCGCCGCCCTGCTCTTCCTGCTCGAAAAGATGGCCGACGAGGGGCATGTTTTCGCGCCCTTCGGCTACCTGGAGCATCAGTTCCGCACGTTACTCGACATGGATCCGGAGCTGGCCGCACAGGCACTGGGCGAACTCACGCAATCGGGCGAAGCTGTCGCCGAGACGGTCGACGATCATCCAGCGGTCTATCTGGAACGGCTGCACGAGGCTGAAGTCACGGTCGCCGAACGCGTCCGCATGCTGGTCGCGGGCCGCGCAATGGGCGCGGCCGTGATTACGCGCGCGCTCGAAGCGGCCAACCAGTCCTCCGCGATCACGCTCTCGCCCGAACAGCGCCGCGCGCTCCGATGCGCGCTCGAAGGGCGCGTCGCCGTCATCACGGGCGGTCCCGGCACCGGTAAGACCACGCTGTTGCGGTCATTGCTGCTCGCGCTCGACGCGGCGGGACTGAAGCCGACGTTGGCGGCGCCGACCGGCCGCGCCGCGCGGCGGCTGGCCGAGACTTGCGGGCGCGAGGCCAAGACCATCCATCGCCTGCTCGAATACTCGCCCGAGACCGCGACCTTCATCCGCGGCGAGGCCTTTCCGCTGCGCACCAATTATTTGATCGTCGACGAAGCCTCGATGATGGACGTCGAACTGGCCGCCAGCCTCTTGCGCGCGCTGATGCCGAACTCGTCGCTATTGCTGGTGGGCGATCGCGACCAATTGCCGTCGGTCGGGCCGGGCAGCGTGCTCAAGGACGTAATCGCGTCGGGCCTGGTGCCGGTGGTGCAGTTGCGCGAGGTCTATCGGCAGGCGCGCCAAAGCCTGATCGTGGCCAATGCGCATCGGCTCAACCGCGGCGAGCTGCCCGAGACCACAAACGATCCCGACGGGGATTTTTTCTTCTTCGAACGCGGCGCGCCCGAAGACGTGCTCGGCACGATCAAGGAACTGGTGCAGAATCGGCTGGTCGGCCGCTTCGGAATCAGCGACCCGCGCGACATCCAGGTGCTGACGCCGATGAATCGCGGGCCACTCGGCACGCAATTGCTCAACCGCGAGTTGCAGAACCTGCTCAATCCGCGCGGCCACGAGCTGCACTCCGGCGACCGCATCTTTCGCGATGGCGACCGCGTTATTCAGTTACGCAACAACTACGACAAGCTGGTTTTCAACGGCGCGATTGGGCGCGTGATCGCGGTCGATTCGGCTCGCGGCCGCCTGGGCGTGGTGTTCGAGGATACCCACGCCGACTACGACTATTCAGATCTCGATGAAATCGGTCTTGCCTACGCCATCTCGATTCACAAGAGCCAGGGCAGCCAGTACCCAGCCGTGATCATCCCGATTCATCAAAGTCATTACCTGATGCTGCGGCGCAACCTGCTCTACACGGCGATTACGCGCGCCGAACGCGTCTGCGTGTTGGTCGGGACGCGAAGCGCACTGGCGCAAGCGACGCGCAACGAGGACGAACGCCGCCGCTTTAGCCGCCTGTCCGAACGCCTGCATATCGATTGAGCGTGCGCGTGCCGCAGTTAGCTCGCGGCGGCGTTGACGGTGGCGGCCGCGCCCTTGGTAAACGCCGGCATCACCTCGGCGGCAAACAGACCGAGCGAACGGCGCGACTGCTCGTTGGTGAGACTGCCCCACGCGAACGAGAGCACGAGATAGTTGCATCCGCTCCCCGCGAAAAAGCGCTCGACTTCGCCGCGCACGGTCGCGGGCGAACCGCAGATGGCGACGTCGATTTTGCGTGCGCGATCGAAGTCTTCGGCAAACTGCGGCAATATGACGCGGTTGTCGCGCCAGAGCTTCATCAGGTTGTTGTAATAAACGCGATAGGCCGGCCGCGCTATCTCCTCGGCCTCATGGTCGTTGTCGGCGACATAGATATGACGGATAGCGCCGCGGCGCGGCGCGGCGATGTGCGGGTTCAGGTTCTGGTCGCTCTTGCGATGCTTTTCGCGCATCTCGCCGTAGTGCGCGGTCAGCTTCTTGAGCATCGGGATGGGTCCGTTGCCGACTACGTGCATGCCACGCTCAGCGGCGAAAGTCACGCCGTCCTCGTTAGCGGCGCCATACCAGAACGGCGGATTCGGCGTCTGCTTGGCCCGCACTTCCATCGGCACGCCGTCGTACTGATAGTAGTGGCCACGATGGGTCAGGTGATCATGGCGCAGGCCCGCGGCCACCACGCTCAGCGCCTCGAGGAACATGTCACGCGATTCGTAGAACGGAATCCTGTAGTGCGCAAGTTCGTAGGGCGAAACTCCGCGGCCGACACCGATCTCGAAGCGCCCGCCGCTCATCTGGTCGAGCATCCCAATCTCGTTGATGAGGCGCAGCGGATTGTAGAGCGGCAGCAGGTAAACCAGCGGCCCGAAGTGCATGCGATGCGTCCGCTGGGCGACGGCGGCGAGGTAAATTCCCGGCGAGGGCGCCATCCCGAGCGGTGTCATATGATGTTCGGCTACGTGGTAGCAGAAGAATCCGGCCGCGTCGGCCACTTCGAGGAGTTTCATGCGGCCCTCGTACAGATGCTCCAGCGGTATGTCGAGGCGTTCGACATGGTCGAACAGCCCGAATGCGATCTCATCCATACAAAAGCTCCTCTTATGGCGCCCGCCACTATCTGCCGTCGCCCCAGGGAGCGGGCGTTCGAGCTTACGCGCGCAACCCATACAATCCGCACCGCACCTCATGGGAGAGCCCGCCGTTGCGCGCGGCGACCGCCGCGCATGGTTGTCCTACATTGGCTCAACGCCGCCGTGAACGATCGCGAGCGAAGTCGCGCCGTTTTTGCTCGACACCGAATGAACGCATCCCGCCGGCCGGCAGTTGAAATTGCCGGTGGCAATCTCACATGAGTCGTCCGCGTGCGCACCTTCGATCATGTAGATCAGCTCCTCGCCCAGATGCTTGTGGCGTGGGAGCTGCGCGCCTGGCTCGAAGCGCGCCAGCACGACGCGCCGCGCGGTCGGCTTGTCCTCGAGAATAAGCTTCTGGCTGACCCCCGCCAGGGGCGAGTTGACCCATGGGAGTTCGCTTAGCGAGAAAATTTGCGACGGTGGCGCGCTGCCGATTTCGGCGGCCGGTTCGATCCCGCCGGTGATCAGCGCGAATACGATCGCACCATTCCTGCTCGACACCGAATGAACGCATCCGTTGGGCCGGTAACTCATGTTGCCGGCGGTGACGGCGCCCGACTCGTCCGTGATGGAACCCTCGATGACGTAAAGGATCTCGTCGCCGACGTGCCGATGCATCGGGAGCTTGGCTCCGGGCTCGAAGCGAGTTACCACGACGCGCCGCTTGGTCTCGGCGTCGAACCATACGTGCTTCATCCGCACACCCGGCTGAGCGGGTTTCCATTCCAGATCGGCAATCGAGATGCTTTGGGATACGGGCGTCGCTGCCATTGGTAATCCTCCCCCGCCGCGCCATAGACTTGCCAACGTTCGCGGCGGTTAAGACCGTGCCTAATCCGCCTTGGCCACATCTGTCAAACGCCGGCGCTATCGGTCAGGGAGCCGTCTGTGGCGCTTCATGGCTGGCGCGGGACTGTGCGAGGCCCATGGCACGGGCGCGGATCGCTGCCGATAGCTCTCACCCATCATGAACGGAAAAGTAGTAAGAAGGTGACTGGACCGGCGTTGAACATCTTTACAACCATTTTCGTTCAAACCGCCTTCGGCAGGAGTTACCGCGATGCCAACGGTCAAAGCCAATAACTACGAAATGAACTACGTGATAGACGACTTCACCGATCCGTGGAAACCGGCTGAAACGCTGTGGATTCAACACGGCTTCGGGCGCAGCTTGCGCTTCTGGTACCACTGGATACCGCCGCTCGCGCGCGAGTATCGCGTGGTCCGCCGCGACATGCGCGGCCACGGCGAATCAGCCGACCCCGGCCCCGGCTACGAGTGGTCGGTCGAGGACCTGCTCAATGACATGAAAGGCTTTCTCGACGCGCTCGGCCTTGACCGCGTGCACTACGTGGGCGAATCGGTGGGCGGAATCCTGGGCGTCGCGTTCGCCGCGCGCTGGCCCGAGCGCTTTAGAAGCATGACGCTGGTCGCCACACCGCCGGCGATACGTCCGCCAATCCAGAAGATGTTCGCGGTCGGCTACGAGAACTGGGACAGCGCACTGGCCACCCTCGGCTCCGGCGGATGGGTGAAGACGCTAATGGAGCAAGGTGGCGGAATCGCCGGCGCCAATCCAGCCCATATCGAATGGGTAATCAAGGAATGGTCGAAAACGCCGACGCACGTGCTGCGCGGGCTATGCCGCATCGTGCCCGGTGTCGATATCACGCCACTGCTGCCACGGATCAAGATACCAACGCTCGTGCTCGCGCCCGGACGCAGTCCCATCACACCGCTATCGGAGCAGGTGATGATTCGCGATTCGATTCCGGGTGCACGGTTGGCGGTAGTTGAAGGGCGCGGTCATGAAA
>JBOHWJ010000104.1:0-4717 GCA_050736495.1 Binataceae bacterium (SeqCode)
GAACTTGGCTACGAATCGGCATGGATCGGTGAACACGTGATCATGCCGACCCACTTCGATTCCAAATACCCATACTCCGCAGACGGCCGTTTCCCGGCGGCCGAGACCGCGCCATTCCATGATCCGATGCTGGCGCTGACGTACGCCGCCGCGGTCACCAGCAAAATTAAAGTGGCGACCGGAATCTTCGTGCTGCCGCTGCGCAACCCCATCGCCACCGCCAAAGCGGTCGTCTCACTCGACGTCCTGAGCAACGGCCGCCTTATCTTCGGCGTCGGTATCGGATGGTTCTCGGAGGAGTTCGCGATCATTGGCGCGCCATTCAAGGATCGCGCGCTCAGAACGCGTGAGTATCTCGAACTGATGACCGAGCTATTCACCAAGGAAGACCCGGTCTACCATGGCAAGACCGTCGATGTCGCTAACGTTAAGTTCAATCCGAAGCCGGTTCAGTTGCCGCATCCGCCATACGTTTTCGGCGGGATCACCGAAGCCGCGATGCGGCGCACGGCACGGCTGGGCGACGGCTGGTACGGTATCGCCAAAAGTATCGACGAGGCGCATAACCAGATAGTGCGGTTGCACGAACACGAACGGACGCAGAACCGCGCCAAGCCGCTCGAAATCACGCTCAGCTTGAGACCGGGCCATAGCATCGCTCTTGACGAGGTCAGGCAAATCGCCGCATTGGGAGTAGACCGCTTACTGGTGGGGCTGCCGCGTCAGGCACTTAATGAAGAGGAGCTTGCGCAGTTCCGCGACCAGATAATGTTGAAGCTGTAAGCGTGCGGACTCCGGCACGTTCGCCCGTCGGCCATGGCGCGCCATCGCCGCATCGGCCTTTTGCACCGGGGCTAGCCGCGGACGCGCAAAGCCGAGGGATTTGATCGCAACTCCTCCGCGGCCCGCCGGCTGCACCGCAATCTTTCTAGGCGCCAATCTCAAGATCGCGCATGAAGCGGCGAACGTAGGCCGGCCGGCCGGCCGCGATCATCAAATCGCCCGCCTTGAGCCGCTGATCCGGAGCGATCGGCGCAAAACCACTGTCCGGCTGTGAACCATCCTGGACCGCCAGCACGGTGACGGAAAAACGAGCGCGCGCATCGAGTTCGCGCAGCGTCTTGCCAGCGACCGCCGCATTAATCCGAATTCGTGCTACCCGATAGCCGGTCGCCCAGAAGATACTCGGATCCCGCGTCGCCATGCTCGACAGCGACACGGCCACGCGATTGAACGCCTGCGCGATATGATGGCGTGCGACCAGGCCCAAAAAACGGCCGCCGTCGCGACCCTCGACCACCGGGATTTCGTCGAGCGCCTCGTACTCCATCAACTGCGCGGCCTCGTCCAGATTGGAGAGCGGCGTCACCATCGGGCAGTTGCGCCGCGCAATATCGTAAGCGTTGACCAGCGGGCCAAGCTCGGCGCCGCCGGCGAGCAAGCCGAGCAGGTCGCGCGTTACCACCAGACCAGCCAAATCGCCATCGCTGCTGACAACCGGGAGCGTCGCCTGTGCGGTATCACCGGCAGTGCGCAGCACGTCGGCGAGCGAGGCGTTTTCGTGTACGATATCGACGTTCTTGCTCATCACGGAACTGACCGGCAGTTGCGTCAGCACAAGGCGTTCTTTGCCGATCTCAAGGGTCTTGCCCTCTCGTGCGAGGCTATACGTGTCGATGGATTCGCGCTCGATCCATCGCGATACCACGAGCGCTCCAATCGTTGCGATCATCGCTGGCAGTGCAATCATGTAGTTGAGCTGAGTCATCTCGTAGAGCAGAAAGAGCGCCGTCAGCGGCGCATGCGTCACACCGCCTAGATATGCTCCCAGCCCGACCAGCGCGTAGGAACCGCGCGGCCCCGTCAGCCCTGGCAACACCATGTGCGAGAGCGCCTGAAACGTGCCGCCCGCCATCGTGCCGATAAAGAACGTCGGCCCGAACACGCCACCCGGCGCGCCGCAATTAAGTGAGAGCGCGCTGGCCACGAACTTTGCCACCGTCAGCGCCATTAGCAGTCCCAACCCGAAACGGCCCGCGAAGGCTTCGTCGATAACCGGGTAGCCGTCGGAAAGATTTCGCGGCAACGCGATCGCGATCGCTCCCACGATCGTCAGTCCAATGGCAAGCTTGGCCGCTTGTGGAATTTTGAGTGCGCGGAAATAAGCGCCAATCGAATGGAAGAAACGGACATAGCCGGCGGCCAGCAACCCGACCACGACGCCCATCAGGCCGTAGGTCAGCATTTCCCAGTTGCTCCTGATGACGAACGGCATCGGATGGAAGACGGCGGCGTTGCCGGTAATTCCGCGCGAGGTCAGAACCGCGCTGAAGGTCGCGATCAACACGAGGAGAAGGTTGGCGAGTTCGGCCTGACCGAGCAGGACAATCTCGATTCCAAACATCATCCCGCCCATGGGCGCGTTGAAGGTGGTTGCTATGCCGGCGCCGGCTCCAGCCGCCACTAACACCTTGGCGCGATCGGCGGAAAGCCGTCTGAATTGCGCTAGTGCGGATCCGATAGCGCCGCCGACTTGTGCGATTGGACCCTCGCGGCCAACCGAGGCGCCACATCCGAGCGACAGTGCGGCACCGACTGCCTTGAGCACAATCCAGCGCCGCTTGATGCGCGCATTGCCCAGGTTGACCATCTCGAGAAAGTTCGGAAAGCCATAACCAAGTACGTCGCCCGGAAAAAAATAGTCCAGCACCAACAGGCACGCGCCGCCGCTCAGCAGGATGAGCGGAATCAAAATCGCGGTGACCGAGTGATTGCGGATCTCAAGCGCGTTCCATTCAACCGTCCGGAAAATCCAGCCGAACAAATCGATCAGTTCGCGGAAGCCCAGGTTGCCCAGCGCCGCCAGCACGCCGACGGCGACCGCAAGCAAGATGAGCTGAAGATATTCGTGTTGGTCGGCGCGCATCGAGAGCGCCGGCGTGCGCATCAACGCCTCCATCGCCTTTTCCGGCGCCGTGATTGGCGAGTCGCCACTCAAAGCTTCAGAAATCGGTGCACCACCTTGAGGAACTCGGCCAGTTGGTCATGATGCACCCAATGGCCGGCGTCCTTTAGCGTCACGAGTTCCGCCATACGGAAGGCGTCGAGGCGCCCGTCGCGCTCCCAGTCGCCCGCCCATGACGAATCGCCGCGCACGAGCAGCGTCGGACATCGGATACGGCTCCAAATCTCGGTGGCGTCCTTGACGTTGAACATGTAAGGCGACGTCGCGCGCGTATAGTTGTCATATTTCCATGAGAAGGTGCCGTTTTCGTTGCGCCGCACTCCATAAGTGGTCAGATGGCGAGCCTGGCCGGCATCCAGATGCGGATTGGCCTCATGCATCCGCGCCATCGCCTGCTCGATGCTCGAATATTCGCGCGGCTTGCGCTGCGCCAGCGCGCGCATATCGACCACCCAATGTTCCATCCGCTCATGGGCGGGTGTTTCGCGGAGCATTGCGGAGGGTGGACCCAGCCCCTCGATCGCGATGACCGCCTTCACTCCGTTCGGAAAAACGCCGGCGCGTTGCAGCACCACGGCCGCGCCGAGCGAATGTCCGATCAGCACGACCGGCTCGCGCGGGTTGAGCGCGTCGATCAATTGTCCCACGTCGAGTACATGGTCGGTGACCGAGTAGCTGCCGCCGATCGCCCAATCTGAATCGCCATGACCGCGCAGGTCGGGCGCGATGACGTGGAAATGATTGCGCAGGTCGAGTGCGACCCAGTCCCAGTTGCGGCAATGGTCGCGGCCGCCATGAACCAGGATGGCGACCGGTTTATCCTGATTACCCCAGTCGACGTAATGGAGCTTCAGGCGCTGCGAGTAAAAGAAATGCGACGTCGGCCCGATTATGTCGGCCATGATTGCGCTCTCCTCGCCTTGCGATTGATGCCAAGAAATCTAGCTGACAAGGCGAGTCGAAGACAGCGGGTGCGGAGCCTGGAATGATTTGATGGTCCACGCTCCACCCCGCACGCCCTGCGCGCGGCCACCGCTCCCTCCGGCCGGCCCGAGACGAGGCTCGGGCAGAAACAAGCCGCGCTATAGCGTTGGTTGGACCTCGTCGAGCGCGGTCCGCAGATTCTGCACGATATAGTCGACCTCGGATTGGTCGATGGTGAACGGCGGCGTTATCAGTACGCCATCGCCGCCCGCCTTCCCCGCCATCCCGACCGACGGATAAATGAACAGCCCGTGCCTGAGCGCCGCCGACAGCACCTTGCTGGTCACCTTCAATGCCGGCACAAATGGCGTGCGCTCTTTCTGGTCGCGCACCAGTTCGATGCCCCAAAAGAGCCCGGTGCCGCGGATGTCACCAACCATCGGATGTCCCGATAGCTCCTCCTTGAGTTGCGCACCAAGTTTCGCGCCCACTTCGGCCGCGCGCTCGACCAACCGCTCGCGTTCCATGATTTCGAGCACCTTGTCGGCGATCGCACAGGCGAGCGGATGGCAACTGTAAGTGTAGAACATGAAGTCGGCATTGGCCTTCTCGGATTCCTCGACCAAGCGCTCATCGACCGCCATCATCCCCATCGGCATGTAACCACCGGTCAGGCCTTTGCCGCCGATCAAGATGTCGGGCTTCAGGTCCCAATGCTCGACCGCGAAACGTTTGCCGGTACGGCCGAAGCCGGTCATGACTTCGTCGGCAATCAGCAGGATGTCGTGGCGCTTACAAATGTCAGCAATCCTCGGCCAATATTCCTTG
>JBOHWJ010000105.1:0-5658 GCA_050736495.1 Binataceae bacterium (SeqCode)
GTGGATGGCGGGCTACCTGCGCTATGGTGTGCCGCGATTCGAGAATTGGGCGCCATACGCGGGGACGGGCGCCGACACCAATGCGATCGCGCGCCTGGTCGTGGCACAAACGCCCGCCACGGTAACCTGGCGCGACCTCGAAACGTTCCGGCGCCTATGGCCGCGACACCTCGTGGTCAAGGGCATCCTGCATCGCGACGACGCCATCCGCGTGGTCGAGGCTGGCGCCGATGGGATCATCGTGTCCAATCATGGCGCCCGCCAGTTGGACCAGGCTCCCGCGTCGATCGAAGCGTTTCCCGGGATTCGCGCGGCGGTGGAAGACAAGGCGACGCTCATGCTGGACAGCGGAGTGCGGCGTGGCGGCGATATCCTCGCCGCATGGTGCCTGGGGGCGCGATTCGTCTTCGTCGGACGCGCGACGCTCTACGGCGCGGTGGCCGGCGGACTCGCCGGCGTACACCGAGCGATCGATATCCTGCGCGACGAAATCGATCGCGTGATGGCGCAGATCGGCTGTCCCAGCCTGGACCGCCTGGATGGCGATTTCTTGCAGCGAATGGAGTGACGCGGGATTGCCATCCGCCGCCGCGCCATCCACGCTGCCGCGGCATGGCCTGCTCGGGACGAGCCGATGGCGACAGTACCGATCATTTCGCTGCGCTCGCCTTTCGCAACGCATGACAATGCCAATCCAAACGCACACTACGCCCGCGACTTTACGATATTCTGCTTCGGCGTTAGCGCCTTAACCATCGGCCTGATGACCACGGCCAGCGTCCTGGACGTGTGGGCACAGTCGATCGGCGTCGCCGCACTTTCAACCGCGCTGCTATTTTTGGGCGCGTGTATGGTTGCGAATGAAGATGCTTGGCAAACCGAGCAATGCGGAGCTCGAAAACATTGTAGGGTAATTGGCAATACCACTTGAGGGCCGCTCGCCATCGCTCGTGATGAATCACGCGCCCAATCATGTAACCGCCGCGCTTTTCCCAATCGATGCCAGGATAGCTCGCGCCGAGCGAGGCGAGGATGCCGTCTTCAGTCCATACTTGCGCGCCGTAATGAAACATTCGACGGTAAAGGCTTCGATACCTCGCCGAGACCGATCAGCGCAATCCGGCCGCGATTCCGCGTTTGCAACATTCATCCCCCCGTCGCCCGTCACCGATGCTTGTAATGGAATATGCGAATCTGAGCGACACGCGAAAGAGTACCAACAATTTCTAGGAATCGGCCTCCTCCGGCGTGTTGACGTAGACCAGCCCCATCTTTTCGAGTTGCGCACGCATGCCATACAGATCGAGTCCGAGTTCGCCAGCGGCGAGACGTTCGCGCGTGTTGTTTTCTTTGGTCTCGCGCACGCGTCCCGCGACAATCGCCTGCTCGACGCGGTCAAATGGCACTATCACCACGCCGTCGTCATCGGCGACCACGACGTCACCCGGGGTGATTGTCATCCCGGCGCATACGACCGGCACATTGACGCTGCCAAGCGTCGCCTTGATCGTGCCGCGCGCTGAGATGGCGCGCGACCAGACCGGAAATTCCATCTCCGTCAGCAAGCGCACGTCGCGACAGCCGGCGTCGAGGATGACGCCGCGAATGCCATGCGCGCGCAGCGATGTCGCCAGCAGTTCACCAAGCATGCCATCAGTGTTGTCCGCCGTCACCGCGACGGCCAGGACGTCACCCTGACGACATTGCTCGACGGCGACATGCAGCATCCAATTGTCGCCCGGCTGTGCCAACACAGTCACCGCGCTGCCAGCGATCTGAGCGCCCGCATAAATCGGCCGCATGTACGGCTTCATCAATCCGATGCGGCCCATCGCTTCGTGAATAGTCGCCACTCCGAGCTGGGCCAGCGCGTCAGTCGCTTCAGCCGGCGCGCGCGGAATCGATCGGACGACGACCGGCTTCATCGTAACTCCTCGGTCACCATTGGAAATATCCGTTGGTAGGCCTCGCCATAGACCATGTTCTTACCCGAGTTGCGGCCGCCCTGAACACCGCGCTGTAGGGCGACCCGGGTGTAGTATTCCCAAAGGTGTTGCTGCGCCGCCATCGTCTCGAAGGCTTTGCGCCTCAAGTCCCACACCTCGGTGATGTTGAGTATCACCTGCGGCTTCCAGTTGCATTGTTCGGGTTGATGCGGCTCGAACAGAAATACTCCCGGCGCGCCAACACCTGCTGGCCGGGCTTGTGGCCGTGGGCCTGTGCGATGATGCGCGCGTGTTGAGCGATGCGCGCGGCCTCGGGATGGTCGAAGTTGTAAGGGTCTTCGGGCGAATGGGTGAGCACGAACTCCGGGCGCGAAAGACGTCGACCAGCCTCTCGAACGTCTCGGCCGTCAGCCGCAGCGGATAGTCGCCGGCATCGAAAAACTCGATTTCGCCGCCGAGACTTTCGGCGGCCGCCAGCGCTTCGGCGTGGCGTGCGCACTTGACGCGCTCCAGTGTCATCCCTGGCTCGCGCCACAACTTGGCGCTCTCGCCGCGCTCGCCGTATGACAGGCACACGATCCTGACGCGGTAGCCACGCGGCGCATGGAGCGCGATCGCGCCGCCCGCGCGCCAGACAAAATCGGCGGCATGGGCACTGACTACCAGCGCGGTCTTCGGTCCGTCGCTATCGGGCATTGGTCAACTCGCCGGTAACCATCGGTGTGCCGGCCGGACGCGTACGCTGTGGCCGTAGTTCATCACTGGCCTGCCGTTCGAAGGCGGAAAGAGCTGCATTTCGGAGGTGACGCCCGCATTCAGAATGCGTCGGATAGGAACCAGCATCAGCTTCACTCCTGGTCAGTCGGGGCCGACGGACCAAACTCTAACCGTTTTCCTGGCAGCCGGTCAACGAATCAAAATGTAATCTTTTGCGGCTTGTTCATGCCGACGCCATTCTTGACGTTGAAGGCGCCGCGCTCGCCAAAGCATGGATGCGCGGATACGCTCGTCGTTTCGCGGCGCGTATTGGAACCGTGATCGAGATTTGAAATAATCCGCCCCACGGAGGAAACGTAACATGGCGATCGACGTGGATGGGCTGAAACGCACAGGGATGCCGGACGGGTTGCCGTTCAAGCTCCAAAAGCTCGGCCATATCGCGATCCGTGTCTCCGTTCTGCGGCGCTCAGCGGATTTTTATACCAAAGTCCTCGGACTCAGGATTTCCGACGTTTACCCGGAAGACATGATGCCTGGCGGCATGATCTTCCTGCGCTTCAACACCGACCATCATGGAATTGCCCTGGTCGGCGGCGCCGATAGCCGTGCGGCGGCGCGCGAACTGCATCATCTCGCGTTCGAGGTCGCGACACTCGACGAAGTATTCCGCGCCCGCAAACATCTGCGCGAGCTCAACATTCCCATCGTTTTTGAAGGACGCCGCCGCGCGGGCGTGCAGCTCGCCGTCGAATTCAACGATCCCGACGGACACCATCTCGAAATCTACTGGGGTATCGACCAGGTTGGCAGTGACGGTATCGTACGCCCCAGCGAAGATTGGCGCGGCGCCAGCACGCTCGAAGAGGCGATGGCTAATCCGGTGCGCGGTCAGCATCCGGTGTTAGCCGATCTGTCATTGATGGAACGAACGCACTAATCCGCGTGCGCTGATTCGTCGCGTGCGAGCTCCGGTTCGTCCCGCGTCTTTGCCGCGGGACATGCGCCGGCGCCTCTGCCGCGATCGACCGCTCAGACTGTGCGCTGAGCCGACCGTCGCGCCGAAGCGGCTAATCAACATTGTTTGAAACAGTGGGTCGACCTACAGTGGTTCTTGGGCCCTGGCTGGATACGGTTCCGGCCCAGCCGATAATGGAGTGACGACGATGATCATCGACGCCCATGCCCACCTGGTAGCGCCGGAGTCCCTCTATGGATATTTCACAATGCTGCGCGCCACCGGTGGCGCCTTCGGAAGGAATCCGCCGAACATCAGCGACGAGACGCTAGCCGCCGCCGCTGAGAAACAACGTAAAGATTATCGACAGCGTCGGCACCGATATGCAATTGATATCGTCGCGCCCGTTTGTCATGAATCATTCGCAAAAGCCAGCGCGCGTGGTGCACTGGTGGCTCGAGGCGGTCAACAACATGATCGCGCGCACTGTGAAAATGCATCCCAAGCGCTTCCGCGCGTCGCCGGGCTGCCGCAGGTCTCCGGCGAGAGCGTGAAAGTCTGCCTCGGCGAACTCAACCGTTGCGTCAACGAACTCGGCTTCGTCGGATGCCTGGTCAATCCCGATCCGGGCGAGGGCGACGGGAAAACGCCAAGCCTCGGCGACGAATATTGGTATCCGCTGTGGGAGAAGCTGGTCGCGCTCGACATCCCCGGCCATATCCACGCCGTCGGATGCTACAACGGGCGCGAAGCTTACGACGAGCATTTCTCCGCGGAAGAGACGCTGGCAATCGTGGCGATTTCCCGCTCGCGTGTGTTCGACGACTTCCCCAAGCTTAAATTAATGGTGAGCCACGGCGGCGGCGCGGTTCCATTTCAGATCGGCCGCTGGCGGGCGGGTCATGTGCGCCATGCCAAAGCGCTCGGCCTGAGCGCAGAGAGCTTCGACGAGATTCTGCGCAAATTCTGGTTCGACACCGTGGTCTATACCAAGGACCCGCTGGAACTACTGTTCAAGACCGTGGGTGCGGACCGCTGCCTATTTGGTACCGAGAAGCCCGGTAGTGGCAGCGCGATCGACCCGGAGACCGGGAGATCATTCGACGACTTGCGTCCGGTCATCGAAAGCATCACGTCCCTCATGGAAGCGGATAAGACGGCAATCTTCAGCGGAAATGCCCGCACGGTCTTCTCTCGCATCGATTCCGTGGTCTGAAACCCGGAAGGAGGCGGTTGGCCATGGCAAAAGTCGTACTCGGACTCGGGACTTCTCATAGTCCGCTGGTCGTTACTAACGCATCGATGTGGGAAGCGCGTGCGGCCAGTGATCGCCACGCGACCGACCTCATAGATCGCGACGGCCGCATCCGCACTTACGCCGAAATCGCGAGCACGGCCGGCGACCGCTACATGCGGGCGGCCACGCTCGAACATTTCCGTGAACAGTCCGCCGCGGTTCAACGTGCGCTCGATCGCCTGGCGGCCGAGATGGAGCAGGCGCGTCCCGACGTGGTCGCAATCGTCGGCGACGACCATCATGAATTGTACAGTCCCGCCAGCATGCCCGCGATCGCGATCCATTACGGCAATAAGGTAGTCACCTACAAGTACCCGGAACGTCCTGGCGTTGATCCCAGCTTCATGCGCGCAATGTCCGCTGGATACGCGATGGATCGCCACCACGAATTTGATTGCGACGCCGGGCTGGCGCGAGAAATCATCGAGCGCATGGTCGCCGGCGGCGTCGACGTGAGCGCGTCGGCGGAAGTGCCGGAACCGGAGAAAGCGGGCTTCGGCCATGCGTTCGGTTTCGTCGTAACGCGGCTGATGGCGCGTTGGCGCGTGCCGATTATTCCGATCTCGCTCAATACCTATTATCCGCCCAATCAGCCGACGCCTTCGCGCTGCTACGACATGGGTATTGCGCTCCGCGCCGCGATCGAAGCGAGCGGTGCCAACGCCCGCGTCGCCATTGTCGCCTCGGGCGGCCTCAGCCATTTCGTTACCAACGAGGAACTCGACGGCGTAGTGCTGGGT
>JBOHWJ010000106.1:0-11527 GCA_050736495.1 Binataceae bacterium (SeqCode)
ACGTGATCGCGACGCCGCATCTGGGCGCCGCCACCAACGAAGCGCAGGTGCAGGTCGCAGTCGATATCGCCAGCCAGATTGCCGAGTTTCTGCTGGAGGGGACGATTCGCCATGCGGTTAATATCCCCGCCCTGACGGTTGGAGAACTGGACGTGCTCGGACCCCATCTGAACCTTGGCGAGAAACTCGGCCGCCTGTGCGCGCAACTCATCGGGGAAGCGCCTAGCCAGGTGACTGTGTCGTTCGCTGGCGAAGCGGCCAATCTCAAGCCCGAGCCGATTACGGCGGCGGTGCTCAAAGGTCTGCTGAGCGGCTTTCTCGACCAGGCGCTCAACTACGTCAATGCTCCCTATATCGCGCGCGAACGCGGCATCACGGTGGCCGAAACGCGTTCGCGCGAAACCACCGACTACATCAACACGCTGACGATCGCGGTGCGCACGCCGGGCGGCATGCACGAAGTCACCGGCGCGGTCTTCGGTAACCGCGCGCTGCGGCTCATCCGCATCGACGGTTACCGCATCGAGGCCGCGACCGACGGTTATTTCCTGGTGCTGCACAATCGCGACGTTCCGGGCGTGGTCGGCGCGGTCGGCACGATGCTCGGACAGGCGGGAATCAATATCGCGGGGCTCGAATTGGGACGCGATCGTGCGGGCGGCACCGCGCTCAGCCTGGTCGAAATCGACGGTCCGGTGCCCGCCGCGGTGCTGGAACAACTGAAGACCATTCCGGCGATTACCGCGGCCGCAATGATTAAACTGTAAACCGCCGCTGCGCGAACGCGGTGCTTACCGGTGCCGGCCGGCGCGTGTCCTGTGGCACGTGCGCGGCACCTCCTGGAAAACCGATACTATGAAGACAGTTGCAGTGGTCGGCTCGCAATGGGGCGACGAGGGCAAGGGCAAAATCGTGGACCTGCTCGCGTTGGACGCCGACGTCGTCGTGCGCTTCCAGGGCGGCAACAACGCCGCCCATACGCTGGTGGTCGACAATGAGAAGTTCATCCTGCGCCTGGTGCCGGCCGGCGCGCTTCATAACGGCAAGGTATGCGTCATCGGCAACGGCACCGTGGTTGATCCGTTCGCGTTGATCGAGGAGATCGACAGTCTGAAGCGTCGCGCGCGTCTGCAGGATGACTCCCTGCTGAGGCTCAGCTACGACGCGCACATGGTGATGCCGTACCATCGCGCGATCGACCGCGGCCGCGAGGCCCGGCTCGGCAGGAGCGCTATCGGCACGACCGGCTTCGGTATCGGTCCGGCCTACGAGGACAAGATGGCGCGCGCGGGCCTGCGCTTCGACGACCTCGCCAACTTCAACGCATTCGCGGAAAAACTCGAACGCAACGTGCGCGACAAAAACGCCTATCTCAAGAACGTGCTCAAGGCCAAGCCGGTCAACGGCCGCGAAATCGTCGCGGGTATGCGCAAAATCAAAAGCCGCCTCGCGCGCTACCTGTGCGATACCTCGGCGTACCTGTACGACGCTATCGCAACCGGCAAAAAAGTGCTGTTCGAGGGCGCGCACGGCACCATGCTCGATATCGACCATGGCACCTACCCATTTGTGACCTCGTCGAATTGCGGCGCGAGCGCGGTCTTCGGCGGCGCCGGCATCGCGCCCGGCAAACTCGATGCGGTACTCGGCATCAGCAAGGCCTACACCACGCGCGTCGGCGGCGGACCGTTCCCGACCGAAATCAAGAACAAGCTCGGTGATGCACTCCGCGTCGAGGGCGACGAGTTCGGCAGCGCGACCGGCCGTCCGCGGCGGATCGGATGGTTCGACAGTGTGCTCGCGCGCCATGCGATCCGACTCAACGGGATGTGGGGGCTCGCACTGACCAAGCTCGACGTGCTGACCGGCATCGATCCGCTCAAAATTTGCACGGCCTACGAAATGCGCGGCAAGCGCTTCGAGGAAATTCCGCCAGAACGTCACCTGCTCGACCGGGTCAAACCGGTTTATGACGAGTTACCGGGCTGGCGCGAGGATATCACCGGCGCCCATTCGCTCGCGGAACTGCCGGCGAACGCGCGCCGCTATCTCGATCATATCGGTGAGCTATGCGGCGTCAGGCTCGCGATGATCGGTGTCGGCGCCGCACGCGAGGCGACCATCGTGGTGGAGAATCCCTTCGTCGACTGACGCGGGCGGCTACGGCCGGATTACGCGATGCATATCGAGCACCGGCGTCGCGATTCCGGTCTGTGACAACAGGTCGTGAACCTGTTCGCGATGATCGGTCTGGTGGTTAAAAAATGCGCCACCAGCAGTTCAACCGGATCGCTCATAGTGCGATCCTCGTTATTCACATAGGTGATCGAGCCATCAAGGAAATTCTCCGTAAGACCCGCCACAAAATCCTCAACGCGGCCAATTCGCCATCCACTCCCTGTTCATGCGGCACAGACGGCGGCGAGGCTCGAAATCGCGACACCACGGCGCCCCTGCCGGATATCATTGCGGTCGAAGCCGTTGGTGCAGTAACCGAGTGAAATACCCGTCGCCGGATCGGCCCATCCGATTTGACCGCCCGCGCCGCCATGGCCGAATGCCTGCGCGGAATTAGTCTTGCCGAAGCCGCGATAGTTGGAGAAGCCGTCGCTGCCCGCCACTACCACGCCGAGCGCGCGATTGCACTTGTATTTGAAAACCGGATCAACGTAATCGCCCGACCGCACACGCCGCGCCTCCGCGAGCACTTCGGGCTTCCAGATCGGTTTGCCGTTGTTGACCGGCGGATTGTGCAGCAGGCCCTGGTAAAACAACGCCAGGTCGCCCGCCGTCATGATACCGCCGCCGCCCGGCACTCCCGATTCGCGCACAACCGGGCTGTTGAAACCAAGGATCATCTCCTCAACCACCTCGGTCGGCGGCATCGGTGGAATTCCAAGCTTGCGCAATTCTTCTTCAGTAAGCGCCTCACCGACATAAACCAGATCGGCCACGCGATTGTGTTCGGCCGGCGGCAACCCGACCCGCAGTTCCGTCAGGTCGAGCGGCATCGCGATGCGTTCGTTGACAAAGCGGCGAAAATTCATCCCGCCGCGCCGTTCAATCATCTCGGCGAGCACCCAGAAGCCGGAGGTCGGATGGTAGACGAAGCGATCGCCGGCCGGGAATTCGAGCCGCCACATCTTGAAACGCTCGAGCCGCTTGTTGTGGTCGAGCCAGTCGCGCTGCGGATAAGGCGCGTTGGGAAAGCCGCCGACATGTAGCAGCAGTTGCTCAACCGTAATCTGATCCTTGCCGTTACTACTGAACTCGGGAACGATGTCGGCCGCGCGTTCGCTTACATCGAGCTTGCCCTCACCCAGCAAGATCCAGATGGCGGACGAGATGATCGCCTTGGTGCATGAAAACACCGAGTAGAGCGTCTCGTTGGTGACCGCTTTGTCGGCGCCGCCCTGCACGGCGCGGCCAAAGGATTTCATCGCGCCGATCTTGCCATTGCGCGCGATCGCTACCTGGCACGACGGCAGCAGTCCTTCTTCGACTTCGCGCGCGGTGCGCTTTAACAGCTCGCTGACCTTGGCGGGATCGAGGCCCACCTGGCGCGGATCTTCGGCAATCAGATGCGGTGCGGGCATCGGATTCTTCTCCTCGGTTTAACTGCCAACAGAGATAACACACATCGGCGACTGCCTTACAGCCTCACGTCGGCGGTGGCGGCGGCAAGCGCGGTGGTGGGCGCACCCGCGGGCGTGACCGCCCTTCGAGCCGGTCCCTGGGCCGAAATCCATCCGGCGCGCCCGGGCACCGTAACGCGGACAATTTCGCACACCGGGAGATCGGCGGTGTCGAGCCGTGCGGCGACCTCGTCGAGGCGGACGAAGCGCGCGCCGCGTTCCTTGAGCGCGCCCACCAGGGCCGCGAAGGTTTCCAACTGGGCCATCCCTTCCGTCTCGGCATGGATGGTATGGACGTTGAGCGCGTCTTCTCGGAAGCGTGCGAGGTAATAGCGCGCGACGCCGCCGCTGTCGCGCAATTCCGGTGTACCTATCACTTCGTCCATGGTCGGCAGCGTGGTCGGAATTTCGGGCGTGGCCAGCACCTTACCGGCAACGGCACAGCGGTAGGGCGCATTGCCGCGGGTGTCGCTGCGGTAATTCAACTGCATCGCGTCGAGCATGATGAGCGCCGCGTCCGCGGTACGCCATCCGGGCGCGGCGAAGCTGCGTGCCCGCTCGCCCATGATCGCGCGGTAAACTTCGAAGGCCTCTTCGATCTCGCCGCGCACACCCAGCTCGCCGAGTTGGTCGATCTGATCCTGCCAGCGCACGTGGTCATAGCCATGGACGCCGACCTCGAAGCCGGCGCGCCTGAGATCGCGCACGACCTCCGGGTAGGCGAGCGCGATGGGCCGCGGCGGCAACAGCGTGCCCGACAGCACTGTGCGCAACCCGTACATCGAAACCGCGCGCGTGCGTCGCATTTTCTTGAGAAAGCCGCGATTGCGCAGCACGCGCATCACCGCGCGTCCGGAGTTGTCGGGCCCCATCGAGATGTAGAAACTTGCGGCGGCGCTTTCGCGGGCAAGCAGTTGCGCAAGGCGCGGCACGCCCGCGCCCAGTCCCTGATGGGTATCGACGTCGATCTTGAACGCTACTTCCACACTCGCTCTCCCAGCATCCCAGTCCAGACCGAAAGCCGCGTTAGACGTTCGCCGTCTCCTTGCGGAACCAATCCATCGCAAGGCGCGTGCCTTCGCGCAACGATACTTTCGGCTCGACGGCGAGCAGCGTGCGCATCTTGGTGTTGTCGGGCACCCGGCGCGGAATATCCTCGTAGCTGTTGCCGTAAACCTCTTCCTGCGTGACGAACTTGATGCTTGATTTGCCCGGCCCGTAAAGCTCGATCATCAGCTTGGCGAAATCCAACACCGAGGTTTCGGCGTCGACGCCAATATTGATGGCTTCGCCGTCGGCGGCCGGATTGAGGCCGGCGGCGACCGTCGCCGCGACCGCGTCGGTCACGTAAGTGAAGCAGCGCGTTTGCGAGCCGTCACCGATAACGGTCAGGTCGGCGCCGCGCAGCAACTGCCCCATGAAAATCGTGAACAGCCGGCCGACGTCGACGCGGTCCAGGCGCGGTCCGTAAACGTTGAAAAATCGCACTACCGTGATCGGCAGGCCGAGCTTGTGGTAGGCGAAGCAGAAATGCTCACCGACCGCTTTCGACGTCGAATAGCACCAGCGATCGATAGTGGTCGCGCCGAGCACGCGGTCGCCGTCCTCACGCCACGGCACCTTGGGATTGCGTCCGTATACTTCCGAGGTCGAGCTGAAGACCACGCGCTTGCTGTACTTGTAGGCGGCCTTGAGGATGTTCTGCGTGCCGTTGACGTTGACGTTGAGCGTTTCGTAGGGGTCGCCGACGTAATGCTCGACACCGACCACGGCGGCCAGATGGTAGACGAGGTCGACCTTCGCAATCAGCCCGTCGAGCAGATCGAGGTTGAAAATCGAGTCATGAATATAGTGAAAGTTGGGCCGTTCCAGCAGATGGCGCACCTTGGCGATCGAACCGGTATCCAGCACGAAGACCTCGTCGCCGCGCGCAATAAACGCGTCGGATAGGTGCGAACCCAAAAAACCGGCGCCGCCCGTGATTAAAACCCGCATGTAGCCTCCCTCGGAGGGTGTTGAGAAAATTCACAATCCAGCGATTCGTTCGGATGCGTTCCGGCCGCTCTTATTCAAGCCGCAGCCGGGCACGCACGGCCTCGGCGCCCAAAAGTTCCGCCGCCGCCCGCTCCGCTTCGCCCTCGAACTGCAGTCGCAGCGCCATGATACTGCCCTCGCCCGCCGCAATCTCGACCGCCCCGTCAAGCTCCGTCCGCGCACTTATCGCGCCACTGCCACCGCCGTTCCCAACAATTTCACCGGGTTCGCCGCGCCGGCCGCTTGCGTGCGCGACGCGCGCCTGCCATACGAACAGCTTACGCCCGCCGGCGAAGCAGAACGCGCCCGGATAAGGATGCGTCACCGCGCGCACCAGGTTGAAGACTCGCCGCGCCGGCCAGCGCCAATCAATACGGCCGTCCTCGGGTCGGCGGCGGCCGACGTAATTTCCGCTGGAGAGATCCTGCGAACGACGTGGCGCGCGGCCCGCGGCGATCAGCGGATGGAACTCGCGCACCAGTTCGACCGCGAGCGGCACCAGCTTGCGATAGAGCGTGAGCGCGGTATCGTCATCGCTGATCGTGATCGCACGCTGTCCCACGATATCGCCGGCGTCGGCACGACGCACCATGTGATGCAGTGTCATGCCGGTTTCGCGCTCGCCGTTGACCAACACCCAGTTGACCGGCGCGCGTCCGCGGTAGCGCGGCAGCAATGCGCCGTGAACGTTGTAGGCGCCGAGCGGCGCCAGCCGCAGCAGTTCCCCGGGCAGCAGGTTGCGATAGTTGAACGAATAAATCACCGCCGGGCGCATCGCGGCAATTTTCGCGATCCAGCCAGCGTCGATCATCTTGGGCGTATGCAGCGGAATCGAGTTCACATGCGCCAGTTCCGCGCATGAACGCCACCAGATTTCCTCGCCCGGCACGTCGCGATGAGTGAACAGCGCCATTATCGGCACACCCATCTGAAGCAACGCGGCCATGCACGCGTGACCCATCTCGTGATATGCGAACAGGACGCATGGCGCGTTGGCGACCGCTGCGGCGCCAGCCGGCCCGCGAATTTCCGGACCCATCGTCTCAGCGCCGCGGCGGATCGAAGCTGCCCGCCTCCGCGTCCTCGCCGTAAATCGTGCGCACGATGTAGGTCGGACGGCGGCGCACTTCGAGATAGATGCGCCCGATGTATTCGCCGATGAGGCCGATGGCGAGAAAGATGAGTCCGACCAGGAAGAACAGCACGGCGAACAGCACCCACATGGCGCCTTCCTGTTGCGGCCCATAAATTATGCGATGCCCGAACAGAAGCAGCGCAAACAGCGCGTCGAGGAAAAAGATGCAGATCCCGGTGAGACTTAACGCCTGAATTGGAAGGAGGGAAAAACCAGTGACCAGGTTGAGGCTCAGTTGCGCAAGCCGCAGCAGATTGTATTTCGATTCGCCGCTCGCGCGATCGGCGTGACCCACAGGAATTTCGGCGACGCGCTTGGCAAACGAATTTGCCAGCGCCGGCACGAACGCCGCCTTCTCGTCGCACTCGACCACGGTCTCGATGATATGGCGGCGGTAGGCCCGCAGCATGCATCCGTAGTCGTGCATCGGCACGCCCACGATCGCCGAGGTCAGCCGGTTGTGCAGACGCGAGGCCAGGCGCCGGTACGTGCGATCCCGCCGCTCCTCGCGCCAGCCGCCAACCACGTCGTTGCCGGCATCGATGGCGGCGATGAGATTGGGAATCTCCTCGGGCGGATTCTGCAGGTCGGCGTCGAGCGTGACGACGATATCGCCGCGGCATTGGCGAAAGCCCGCGAGCAGCGCCGAATGCTGGCCAAAGTTGCGCGCCAACTCGACTACGCGAACGCGCGCGTCAACTTCCGTCAGCGCGCGCAGAATCTTGAGCGAATCGTCACTGGAACCGTCGTCGACGAAAATGACTTCGCATTCGCGGCCGAAGCCCGTTATGACCGGGTTGAGCCGCTCCCACAACGCGGACAGGTTGGCGGCTTCGTTGTAAACCGGGATGACGATCGAAACGGCCTCGGACGACCGCGCCGAAGCGCCGCGAATCGGTGATATTTTGCCCGCAAAGCTCAAGAACGGTATGCCATCGCGGCGAGCCTGATTCCGTACCTGCAAAACCGGGTAGGCAACCGCCGTCGCTATTCGCCAGCATTCTGACAAACGCCATCACCGAGTTAAAGACGACCTTGGCGCCCGCCGCCGCCCGCACAGCGCGGGTTGACCGCCAGCATCCTTGGCGCCCGCGCCCTGGTTGACCGCGCCGCCCACGGCTTGGACACTGCAACGGTTATGAATCGAATGACGCGCGGCCATCGGCTCGCGCTGTGCGCGCTCGTTGCCTTGCTGCTCTATCTGCCCGGGCTCGGGCGGCCGGCATTGTTGGAGCCTGACGAGGGCCGCTACGCGGAAGTGGCACGCGAGATGGTGGTGCAAGACGACTACATCACCCCGCGCGACAACTGGGTACGCTACTTCGAGAAACCGCCGCTCATCTACTGGGCGAATGCGGGCGCGATCCAGCTCTTCGGCGTCAATGAATTCGCCGTCCGTCTGCCCACCGCGCTCTTCAGTGTGGGACAGGTGGTGGCCATCGCCGCCTTGGGCGAGGCGATGTTCGGCGCGGCGGCAGGTATGCTCGGCGCGCTCGCCCTCGCACTGAGCCCGCTCTTTTTCGGTTTCGCACGCTTCGCCACGCCCGACCCCGCACTTGCCTTTTTCATGACGGCGGCGCTCGCGGCGTTCTGGACGGCTTCACGATGCGACAGTTTCGGCCATGGCCGCGGGCGCCTGTGGATGATTGCCGCGGCGGCGATGCTGGGTTTCGGCACGCTGGCGAAGGGACCGGTCGCGCTGGTACTCGCCGGCGCCATCGCCCTGGTTTACCTCGTGGCCGAAGGGCGCATCCGCGAAGCACTTGCGATGCCGTGGCTATGGTGCATCGTCGCTTATCTGGCGATCGCGCTGCCCTGGTTCATACTGGTGGCCGAGCGCAACCCCGGCTTTCTGCGCTTCTTCTTCGTCCACGAGCACGTCAAACGCTACCTCGAAGATACCGAGCACGGATGGGGTCCGTACTTTTTCGTCATCGTCGTCGCCGGCGGGATGTGGCCGTGGCTTTATTTCATTCCGCTCGGGATCAAGGAACTGTTGCGTGGCGACGGCGACGACGAGCGACGCGCCGATTCGCGGAGCGCCCTGTGGTTCCTGCTGATCTGGTTCGGTCTCATTTTCATTTTCTTCTCGGTTCCGCGATCCAAGCTCGGCTCTTATATCCTGCCGGGAATTCCCCCGCTCGCGGTCATCGCGGGTTACGGGCTTTGGCGCCTCGACCGAATCGGCGCCGCGCGCGCGCGCGGCATAATCGCCAGCCTTCTTGTTGTCAACGTAATTCTCGCGATCGCCGTCGCCATAGTCTTCGCCGTGATTCATGACCGTCTGGGCACCGCGCTCACCGCCGATGGACTCGCCATGGCGGCGGCATTCGTGGCCGGCGCCGGCCTCGCGTACTGTTCGGTCCGCTTCGGACGGGACCGTGGCGTCATCGCGCCCGGCGTAACCGCCGCCGCGATTGCGGTGGGCGTCGCGCTTGCGATGGGGGCGCTGATGAAGGCGCGCGAGGACGCCGCTCCAATGTTTTCCTATCGTGAACTGGCGCGCGCGGTCACGCCCTACCTCGACGGAAACGACTGCATGCTCGCGTCGTATCTCCATCACGTGCAATCGCTGCCGTTTTATACGCGCCATCGCGAAGCGCTGGTCGATTACCGCGGTGAACTAGCGCCTTTCAGCGAAAGCCTCGGCGCCCGCGCGAGCTTCATTCCAAGCGACGCCCATCTGCGCGCGCTCTGGCAATCGCCCCAATGTATTGTGCTGATCGCCAACCGCCACGACCTGCGCCACCTCGGACAACTGCTCACGCCGCCCGGCGCGGTAATCGGATGCGAGGGCAAAAAGGTCGCGCTGATAAGCCGGCCGCCGGCCGGGCCGGTCGCCGCCGCTGACGCGTGCGCGGCCCCGATATGGAATTCTTCACGCGAACCCGCGCCGGGACTTGGTTTCCTCAAAGGCCATCTATAACTTTATGAGGACATGGCAATGCTTCGTGGGCGATTAGCGTTCATGACGGGACTGGTGATGGCGGTTGCGGTATCCGCCTGTTCGGCGGTACATCAGGACCGTGCCCAGCAGTACTTCGCCCAAGGCCGTTACGACGAAGCCGCCAACGAAGTCCAGGCCGCGCTCGCCAAGGACCCCAACAATCTGGAAGTCGACCAGCTCGCCGCCAAAATCTTCACCCAGCAGGGCTACCAGCGTTACAAACGCAACGAGATGATCTCCGCGAGCCAGGATTTCCAGCGCGCAATCGACTACTACCCGACTTACGCTCCAGCATACGACTACCTCGGTCTAACCGCATTCTCGCAAGGAAATTGGCAAGACGCCGTTAAATACGGTTCGGCCGCGGCTGGCTATTCGGGCCAGCCCGAGCCGCTTTACGTTCAACAGGCCCGGGAACAATTGCGCCGCGTCCGTTCCGGTCAGCCGTTCTTTCCAAGCCGGAATAGAACGCCGTAGACTCGCTTCGAGTACGCGCCGCCGGGGGTGGAAGGGATGGCCGAGGGCAAACAAATTCAAGGATCGACCGCCGTGAGCGACAAGAGCGGGACAGAACCGCCGGGAGCGCCGGCCGGCCGCGACAAGAACGCGGACGATGAGTCCGACGCCAGTTTGGGCAAATTTCTGAGCATGACCCGCGAAGGGTGCGGCGTGACGCGCGAGGATGTTGTCAGCCAAACGCGCATCCCCAACCATTACTTGCGCATGCTTGAGAACAGCGATTACTCGTTGATCTCCGATCAGCTCTATGTGCTGCCCTTCCTGCGCAGATATGCCACTTACCTCGGCCTCGATCCCGAAGAAACCGCGATGCGCTTCGTGCGCGAGGTCCAACGGGCCGATAACACTCCTCCTATCCGCATGGCTGATCCGGTGCAGGCACATCGCAAACGCCACCGGGGATGGGCCGGTATGGTGGCCGTGATCATCGCCATCGCGGTCATCGGATGGCTTTACATGCTTGAGTCTGAACATCATCGGGCGATCGCAAACGAGTCGGCGGCGCCGATCGCGGCGGTCAACGCTGGTGCAAGCGCGGCGACGGCGCCGGGCAGTACGCCGTCAAATACTGCGGCTTCTGGAGCCGGCCGGGCCGGTGCTGCCAGTGCCAGCGCCGGTGTCGGCAGTGCCAAGCCCGCCGTCCCAGCGTCCGCGGCGGTTCCGTCACCCTGATAAGCGCACCGCGAGCGACGTCGCCTAATACCTGATTTGCGCGTCGTTCGCCGCGCTTGTACCTGTCACTCGGACAAGGCCTGCCAACTTGCCTGCCGCGCGCCCGCGACGCGCACTTTTGCTATACAAATCGCGTGATGCGTCAAGGCGCCGTATGCGATACGCGCGGCGATCGCATTCTCCGCTCCGCTGCGGTTGTGGGCACTTGCCGAAAACGCCGCGATGATTACGTTTTCCATGGAAGCCGTGATGTTCTAGGAGGAATCCAGCAATGGCAAAAGATATCCAGATGTGGTCGCCGCTGCGCGAACTCGATCGTGTCCGGCACGATTTTGACGACCTGCTCGACCGCTTCTTCGGCAGCCGAACCGGTACGGAAGGGCATTTCGAGTCGCTCGCATTGCCACTCGAATCCTTCATCGACAAGGGCAATCTGGTTGTGCGCGCGGACCTTCCCGGAATCGATCCCAAGCAGGTCGAGATTACCGTGACCGGCGATCAACTGATGATTCGCGGCAAACGCGAACGCAGCCACGAGGAAAAGGGCCGCAACTTCATCCAGCGTGAGGTCAGCTACGGCGAGTT